>JAPLKS010000023.1 GCA_026387915.1 Gemmatimonadota bacterium | reverse complement strand
AGAGGCCCGTGACGGAATCGTGAAAACCAGAGCACCGATAGCGGCAGGGCGGCGATCACGTAGACCAAGAGCGCGGCAACGCCGTACCGGACTGGCCAGAGTTCGTCTGGCCACAGGGCCCGTAGCGGTAGATACACCATCAGAATGTGCGCCACGTAATGCGTGAGCGACGCTCGGCCGAGCGCGCCAACCGATGCGAGCCGCCGCCGAATCCAAGTTGGATTGAGCGATAACAATCCCGTCAAAAGAACAAAGGCGGCAGCGCCGCTGAGCACGACAAATGGAAGGGTCGTGGGAATCCAAGAGTCTGTCAGGAAAAAACGCGCCGCGCCAAGCGCTGATGGGTGGGTACGCGTCCACCACGACCAACACTGCAAGTCGACGAGCACAAACAGTGACACCATGAACCAGCGCCGCATCCGCGCTCGCGCGGGGAGACCGTTGGCGAAGAGGCGCATGCCGGCGATGGCGAAGAGCAGCCACGGGATGACGGGATAGTTGCCGTCGATCAACAAAAAGCGCACGGTCGCCCAGCTGGCGCCGAGTTCGGCGCGGTGCGTGTCGCCGACGCCCCAACTCCAGTCGGCGGCGATCTCGGGGCGGAGCCATGCCTGCAACAGTGGCGCGGCGCACACCGTGACAGCGGCGAGTGCCACGAGTGCGGCGTTTCCTCGTGCGCGCACTGTCAGCGCGACGGCCATCATCAGCGCGAGGGGAATGAGAATCTCAGTGGGCCACACGAGGTGCAGTGCGAGGCCGAACAACGCGAGGGTGACGATGCGGCGCAGGAAGTAGCGCGGCGATTCTACGCGCTGTGCTTGCAGTTCCCACGCGATGCCGGCGAGCACACAGAAGAGCGCCGCCGATTTTCCTTCGAGAAAACGGGTGAGAATCGTGACGGCATTACCGAGCGGCGTGGTGGCGCCGTCGGCGGGGACGAGATGCATCCAGATCATGCCGAGAACGGCGAAGCCGCGCGCCACATCGAGTGCGAGATATCGCTCGCGGTGCGAACTGCGGTGCGAACTGCGGTGCGAACTGCGGTGCGAACTGCGGTGCGAACTGCGGTGCGAACTGCGGTGCGAACTGCGGTGCGAGTCGGACGTAGCGTCCGCCGCCTCCATCACCGCACGGTGCCGCTCGGACTCGGCGTGCGATGATGCGTGGGTCACCGTTCGGCGCCGTCGATGGGACGGGTGGGGAAGCCGGCGTAGGTGCGGTTGGGGCGCAGGTGCTCGTGCTTCATCACCACGCTATGAGCGGCGACGCGTGTGTTAGCGCCGATGTCCGCGCCATACAGCAGAACGGCGTTGCGTCCCACCGTTGCGCCGCGTCGGATGGTGATGCGATCCATTTTGAGCACGCGATCTTCGAACGTGTGCGCCTGAAAAAGGCAGTCCACGGTGGCGCCGTCCTCGAAGGTGAGCATGTCGGGGTCGGGCAGGTCTTCGGCGAAATCGGCGCCGAGGAGGACCCGTTTGCCGATCTGCACGCCGACGAGGCGCAGCAACACGTTGAGCAAGAGCGTGCCGTCGAGCGCGGAGACGATGTCGGAGGCAAAGACATTCCAGGCCAAGCACATCAGGTCCCAACGACTGGCCCACGAACTCCACAACGGATGCACGCCGGGGCGCACTTTGCCGAGCATCGCCCACTTGAGACCGATGATGAGCAGAGTGACGAGAAGTGCGGCGCACAGGGTGACGGCGGGGACGGCGAACAGTACGAGCACGGGGAGCGAGAGCGTTTCTTCGGCCGCGAGCCAGTTGAACCAGAACGCCGCGACCATCGCGGGAATGGCGGGGACGGCAAAGCGGGCGAGTTCCCAGCAGACGCGGAAGGCGTAGCGGAGCGGGGAGGGATCGTACGTGAAAGCGGAGTCGAATGCGATGACTTCGCGGTGCGGAAGTTCGAACGGTGGATTGCCAAACCAGGCGGAACCAGACCGAAGTTCTGCGCGCGAGGCGACGGTGCAAACGCCGAGGAGTGTGTCGTCGGGCATATGCACGCCGGATTCGACGATGGCGCCGTTGCCGAGGAAGCAGTCGGCGCCGATGGATGTGTGCGCCACTGAGACGGTACCGCGATGCACCACCGCGCCGGCGAGGTAGATGCCGTCGGCGCAGAAGGTCTTGCTGCCGATGGAGACGAGTTCGGGGACGGTGTCGATGAGACTGCTGATTTCACAGCCCGTGCCGACTTTCATTCCGGCGAGTCGGAGCCACGACGGCCAGAAGAGGGTGCCGTAGAGCCAACGAGATCCGTTGTCCACGAGCACCGGTTTGAGCCAGACGCGGAGATAGCCGGGTGTCCATCGCCCGATGACGCCTTCGTTCACGCGGCCCATCACGCGGCAGGCGAGCGCTTCCATCACAAGCGCGATCGGCACTGAGAGGATGCTGATGAGCACCCACGAGAGCATAATCTCGGCGTTGGTAGAATCGACGTACAGCCAGTCGAGGAAGCCTTGGGTGTCGACTTCGCGCACGACGGTGACGGTGATGGCGATGAGTGCGGTGGGGAGTGCAATGAACGCCGAGAGCGCGATGCGCGCGGCGAACATCATCAAGGCGGCGGACACCGGCGAGAGTTGGCGCTGATCGGCCGGTACGTTCGGCTGGGTCGGCGACGCGCCGGCGGGGCGAGCGGGGAGTCCTTCCCACCGTTTTCCGCGCGGAATGACATCGCCGCGCGAGAGTGAGGAGCCGGCTGAGAGATAGCCGTCTTCTTCGATGGCGGTGTTGCCGCCCACGCCGCTGTGTACCTCAACGGTGGCGCGATCCCGAATGGTGACGGGCGCAAAGACGATCTGCCCTTGATCCAGTTCGACGATACGCAGCGACACGTTCTGGCCGAGGGAGACGTCGTCGCCGAGGGTGAGGAGGTCCCATCCGCCCTGCCGAAGGTCTACGCCGCGATGGATATGAACGCGCTTGCCGATGCGTGCGCCGAGCGCGCGCAGTGCCATGGACTGAAACTCGGTGCCTTCGATGAGCCACCAGGGAATGCTTTTGACCGTCTGCTGCACAATCCAGTTGCGGACGTGCAGGCTGCTCCACGCATCGGCGCGGCATGCGGTGTAGCGGCCGATGAGCGATTCCTTGGTGAACTTGGCGATCAGTACGGAGAGCGGTGCGTAAATGGCGATGCCAAGGAGTGACAGGGGCGCGGCGAGCAGCAGGAGCTTTACGAGTCCGACGGTGGAAACGAGGTAGGGGAACGCTTCGAAGGCGAGGAACCAAGCGACGACGGAGCCGAACACCATGCGTCGTAGGATCCAGGCGACTTGCACGAGCGTGGCGCCGGTGACATTGCGGTCTGGGGACGGCGCGTTGGCGGTGGTGGCGCGTTCGGCTGCGCTTTCGTCTGGCGTGGCGCCGTTGCTGGCGCGAGCAGTTGCGGCGGCGGCGCGTTGCGCGAGGGCGGCGGCGGTGCGCGCTTCGTAGACGTCGCGCACGTCGAGGACGCCGGTGTCGCTGTGTTCGCGGAGTGCGGTGATCAGTACGGCGGCGCTAAGGGAGTCGCCACCGAGCCGAGTGAAGAAGTCATCGTTGACCCCGACGTGGCCTCGGCTCTCGAGTGCGTGGCGCATGGCCGTGACGATGCGCGATTCCGTGGCAGTGCGCGGAGCCTCGCCGGTGGGGTGATCGTCCTGTGTGGACGGATCGGCGGCGTTGTCGGCGGCGTCGTCGAGGCGGGGGAGTGCTTTGCGGTCGAGTTTGCCGCTGTTGGAGATGGGGAGCTCTTCGAGTACGCCGATGCGCTTGGGCACCATGTAGTCGGGGAGCGAGGTGCGGAGCGATTGGAGGAGCGAGTCGCTCTCGGGTGGCGTGTCGGCGCGATCTGGTACAATAAACGCGACGAGCACTTGCCGACCTTCGGCGCCCTGCACGGTGCATGCGGCTTCGCGAACCCCATCGCAGGCAGTGAGGGCGGACTCGATAGCACCGAGTTCAATGCGATAGCCGCGCAGTTTGACTTGGGCGTCGCCGCGGCCGTGATAGACAATGGCGCCGTCGGAGTTACGAGTTGCGAGGTCACCCGTGCGGTAGAGGCGGCCGAGGGTCGGATGGGTTGGGAATCGCTGCTCGGTGAGTTCGGGCTGTTTCCAATAGCCACGCGCGAGTGCGATGCCGCCGATCACGAGTTCGCCTTGGGTGCCGTCGGGCACTGGGGCGAGCGCATCGTCGACGATCCAGGCGTTCACATTCTGGATTGGGGAGCCGATGGTGACCGGTTGCCCGACGCGCATTTGCACGCGTGTGACGGTGACGGTGCATTCGGTGGGGCCGTAGCCATTCACGAGGGCGCAGGCACCGGCCCAGCGATCGGAGAGATCCTGCGGCAGTGCTTCGCCGCCGACGTAGACGTACTTGAGTTCGGGGAGCGCGGCGGCGGGATCGTTGCAGCCGGAGGCGCGGAGGAGTGTGGGGGGCGGGCAGAAGAAGGTGATGCGTTCGCGCCGGAGCCAGGGGACGATGTCGGGGCCGAGTCGCGCGTCGTGTTCGTCCATGACAACGAGGGTGGCGCCGACGGCGAAGGCGATCCAGGTCTCTTCGACGGAGGAATCGTAGGCCGGCGAGGAGCATTGCACGCACCGGTCACGTTCGGAGAGCTGGAAGTACGGGATGTCGGAGCCGACGAGGTTCACGACGCTCTGGTGCTCGATCATCACCCCTTTGGGGCGTCCGGTGGTTCCCGACGTGTAGATGACGTAGGCGAGATTGCGTTCGGTGAGCCAGGCCGGTGAGGTGAAGGCCGGTGGATTGGGGTTGGCGTGGAGCAGTTCGACAACGTTGACGATGCGATCGGCAGGAATGCCCGCATTGATAGCGCGGGTGCGACCGCCGGCGTCGGTGAGGACGGCGACGGGGTTGGCGTCGGCGAGAATGTCGCGGAGTCGTTCGTCGGGGAAGGCGAGGTCGCAGCAGGTATACGCGGCGCCCGCTTTCATCACGCCCAGTTGGGCGGCGTAGACGTGGGAGGAGGAACGTGGGAGGAGGACGGCGACCACGGATTCGCCGGTGACGGCCGGTGCGATGCGGTGGGCGATGGCGTCGGACTGGCGGTCGAGCTCTTGGTACGTGGTGCGATGCCGGACCGGGCGGAGCGCGCCGGAGGGGATGTCGATGGCGACGTGTTGCGGCCATCGCGCGGCGGCGCGGATGAAGAATTCGTGGAGGAGCGTGGGCTCCGCGGCGGGTGCCGTTCGTCGCATGCCACAAAGCTACATATAGAAGGCGTGTTTCGGGTGGTGGCTTGCATAAATACTATATAACTATACATTCACATATAGACTTTTTCCTCTGAGGATCGCATGCCGTCGTTTCAGCAGCAGCCGATTGATCACATCATTGATGTTCGTTCGAAGCTTGAGTTTTGGCTCGGGCATGTGCCGGGCGCGGTGTGTATGCCGGTGGACGGCATTCACGAGACGTTGCCGGCGCGCACCGAAATTGCGCGCAATGCGCGCATCTTGGTGTACTGCGCGAGTGGCGGACGTTCTGCGGCAGCGCGTGAGACGCTGCAGCGACTCGGCTATACGCGCGTCGTGAATGGCGGCGCGATGACGAATGTGACGGCGAATCTTTCGTCGTAGCGCGTCCCAACGCATCGTCGCGCGTCAACGCGTGGTGCCGCGTGGTGCCGCGCCTGGTGTTGCCGCGAAATATTGGTGTCGCGAAATTGTGCATTCACTATTGCGCATTGACCACTGATTGTTGTATCGTCTTGGCGTCGGCCTGCGACGCGTCCGGGCGCAGTGGGACGACAGAAGGACGAAAGGCCGAGCGCTCTCACGAGTCGCTCGGCCTTTCGATTTTGTCGCAAGAGGTTTCGAACGTCTTGTGACTCAATCACTGCAGCCGCTCACCCGCAGTGCTCTTCCAGTGCGCCGTCCACGCGGTGAGTCCCTCCTCGGACATCGGCCTCGCGACGAAGAACCCCTGCATGACCTCACAGCCAAGCCCGACCAGCAGATCCCAGTCTGGGCGCTGCTGAATTCCCTCGGCGACGGCCGTCATGCGCAAGCTGCGCGCGAGAGCCAGGCTTGCCTCGACCACTGAGCGCTGTGTGCTTGAATGCGAAGCGCCGTGGACGAACTGGCGGTCGATTTTTAGCTCATTGAAGGGGAGCCGGTGCAGCTTGGAGAGCCCGGACTGCCCCGTGCCGAAGTCATCGATCGAGAGATTGAAGCCCTTGAGCCGGAGACGGGTGGCGACGTCGAGCAGGCGAATTTCGTCGCGTTCTACCTGCGTTTCGGTGATTTCGAGTGTGATCCACTCGGCGGGGACACCGGCATCGCGGGCGTAGAGTTCGACGCGTTCGGGGAGGTCGAGCTGGTCGAAGGCCCGCACCGACAGATTGATCGCCACTGGAAGTTCGCGCCCGGACTGTCGCCAACGTCCCGCCGTGCTGATGGCGTGTTCGAGTACAAAGTCGGTGAGCCAAGGGGAGAACTCATCGGAGGCTTCAAGGGCCGGCACAAAGAACGCCGGACTGAGCAACCCGCGTTGCGGGTGATTCCAGCGCACGAGCGCCTCAACGCCGGCGAATTCACCGGTGAGCATCCGGATCTTGGGTTGATAGGCCATCGTCAGCTCGCCGAGCTCGAAGGCCGAGCGCAGCTCATGCTCAAGGGCTGGTTCGATCACGGTGGCCGCCGCTGCTGGCGACCGGCGCTGCGTTTCGTGCTCACGCATCCGCTCAAGGAGCGGGGTGAGTTTGGCGGCCGTGAGGGGTTTGGAGACGGTACCGAGCAGGTGTAGCCCCTGCACTTCGGCGAGGATACCGGCGGTTTCGATGACGCGCTCTTCTTCGATACTCATGATGGCGATGGCCGTATCGAGATGCAGCGGTGAGAGGCTGCGGATCGTCTCGATTCCGTCGCGGCCGGGCATCCGGAGGTCGCAGAGAATGAGGTCGAAGCGTTCATCCTTTCGGGTGACGATGTCGAAGGCGCCCTTGCCGTCGGTGGCCTCGGTGACGTCGGTGATACCGGCGCCTTTGAGTACGGAGCGAACCCAGCGACGCACATGTTCCTGGTCGTCGACGATGAGCACGCGGGTGGAGGCGAACTCGCTGATCTGCATGCTATGTCCTCTCAAGTGCGTCACGCACTTTGCTCGTGATTTGTTCAACGGTGAACGGCTTCTCAATGAAATTCTTCTGTTTCGAGAGTCCCTTGCTCAGGACCTCGTCGTCCGTGAAGCCCGACATGAACAACACCTGGGACTCCGGATGCAGCCCGGAGAATCGTTCAATGAACTCCTGACCATTCATCCCCGGCATCATCAGGTCGCTGATGACGAGGTCGATGCGCTGCGGGTGTTCCTTGGCCAGTCGCATCGCGGCGCCACCGTGGGCCGCTTCGAGCGTGGCGTAGCCGGTGCGTTGCAGAATGCGCGACAGTGTGGAGCGGACGCCCGTTTCGTCTTCGACGATGAGCACGGTGGCGTACTCCACGGGTGCGCCGGGTTCGCGGCTCCGTGCTGGGCGTGCGGGGAGATCGCGGGTGCGCGGGAAGTAGACGCGGAAGGTCGTGCCCTGACCGACGACGCTCGTGACCCGTATGAATCCACCCGCCTGCTTGACGATGCCATACACCGTACTGAGGCCGAGTCCGGTGCCTTTGCCCGTCGGTTTGGTGGTGAAGAACGGTTCGAAGATTCGGTGGAGTGTTGCGTCATCCATTCCGGTACCGGTATCGCTGACGGATACGAGTACATACTCGCCCGCCGCCGCGTCGGGTGCGCGCGCCGCTTCTTCCGCATCGAGGACGATGTTCGTCGTGGCCACCGTGAGCTGCCCGCCCTTAGGCATGGCGTCGGCGGCATTGATCACGAGGTTGAGAAGCACCTGCTCCATGTGCCCGGGATCGACCTTGATGCGATAGAGGTCGGTGCCGAGGCGGAGTTCTCGCCGGACGGCCTCGGGCAGCAATCGACTGACCATGGATTCGAGGCCGGTGACGATTTCATTGAGATCGAGAATTTTTGGAATGAGCACCTGCTTGCGGCTGAAGGCGAGAAGCTGCCGCGCAAGCGTGGCAGCGCGATCGGCCGCGCTCCGGATCTCAAGGAGATCCTCGTGCCGCGGATCGGATTCTGCGGTCTCGAGTAATACGAGATCGCCGTAACTCCGAATGACGGTGAGGAGGTTATTGAAGTCGTGCGCCACACCGCCGGCGAGGCGACCAACGGCCTCCATCTTCTGCGACTGCCGGATCTGTTCTTCGAGTTCGGCACGATCGGTGATGTCCACGATCATGACTCCCACGCCTCGGAGATCATCGCCGCTAGCGAGCACGGGATAGCAGCTCACGATCCAGGACAGGCGATGGCCGCCGACCGGCGGTGATTCGACGCGCACGTTGAGGTGTGGACGGAGCGTTTCGAGCACCTCGGCGATTTGTTCGGACACCGCCGTGGCCAACTCCGGAGGAAGGGCGTCGGCGACCGCACACCCCATCAGCGACTCCGGATTCACGCCACGCAGGGCGGCGAGTGCGCGGTTCACGGTGACGTAGCGCTGATTCCGATCTACAAAGGCAAAGCCCATCGGGGCGCTGGCGAGTGCTGCGTCGAGCATGGCCGTGGCGCGCGAGCGCTCGAGGGCGTCGTGTCGCGCTTGCTCGCGGGCATCCTCCGCGGCGGCCACGGCAAAGGCTTGTTCGCGGTTTGCTTTTTTGAGACGGGCTACCTGCGTTTCGAGTTCACCGGACTGCAATCGCACCTGCTGATGCTGATCGAGGAGTTCCAGCGCTTGTGCTCGCACGTTTCGGCCGAGGGCTACGACGATGATGGCGAGCGCGAGAAGGGGGAGTAGCATGATTGCCGCACCCATGCCGGCCGACGACTCGTCTCGCAGTACGTGCACGTCGAACGCCTCTTCTTCGATGGCCACGAGGTCAGCGAGGCGTTGTCGAACCGGCTGGAAAAGCACCGTGCTGGCCGCGGCGTTGAGCGGCTGTCCTGTGCGGACCGGTTCGGCGAACCCGCTCTCCCACGCGGCCAACGAACGCGCGATGTCGCGCACGCGCCGCTGTTGGGCCGTCTGACCAGCGGTCATGAGTTCGAGCGAGTCGAGCGAGCTCTGTAACGTGATGCGGTCGGTATCTTCGCGCGCGAGGAGTGCCTTCTGGTGCGACAGGAGGTACAGCCGAAGATTGGCGTCACGATCGGCGGCGGCGAGTTCAGCCGTTCGGGCTAGTCGTACCGCATCACGGCTCCGAAGCGCGAAGGTGCGCGACTGCCGATGCGAGGCAAACACCGCCAGCTCTGCCGCGCTAATCGCGAGGAGCGCGACGAACGCGATCCACGTGTAGCGTGTGATGCCGGTGAACACCTGACGCGTTGCCGCGTCGAGTGCGTGGTGCCTGTCGTCCATGACGCTCCATCTCCGTGTCCAGCGAATGCACTACATACGGCCCACCTTCCTGGGGACCGCGATAGAGAGGCCAAATGGAGACCTCCGCATCAGAATATCGGCAGTGACATGACGAATCTGAACACTTTGTGATAGAGCAGTCGGACAATGTGACCGAGTGCTAGTCGAGAACGATGGGTTTCCCCTGCCGTTCCCACTCCGCGAAACCGCCGCGCAGGTTGTGCACATCATCGATGCCGCTCCGGAGAAGGACACTTGAGCCGATCGCCGAACGGGATCCGCCTTGGCAGTGCACAACGATCGGCCGTCCGCGCGGAATTTCGGCGAGTCGACGCGGTAGGTGGCCCATCGGTATATGGATGGCGCCGGGGATATGGCCGTGTTCCCACTCCGAGCGATTGCGCACATCGATCACGACGACGTCGTTACTGATCGGCAGTGTGATGTCGCTAACGTGTCGCTGCTCCACCTCTCCGAGGGTGCGGCCGCCGGTGGCCCAGTCGCCGACGGCGCTCGCCGGGAACCACCCCGCGAAGTGATCGAGGCCGATCATCGCGAGCTCGCGGGCGGCGAGATCGGCGTCGGCGCTGGAGTCCGCGATGAAACAGACGGGCGTATCGTAGGGCACGAACCACCCAGCGTAGGTCGAGAACGCTTTGCTGAGCGGGACGTTCAGTGTGCCGGGGACAAACCCTGCGGCGTAGGCATCGGTGCTCCGCGTGTCGATGACCAGCGTGCCGCTGGCGAGTGTATCGGCAAGCACGGCGCCATCAAGCATCGGTGGGTGCGGCAAGCCGTTCAGCATGGGCGCACCATCGCGATTGATGCGCTTCATATCGGCGAAATACGTCGGGGGCTCGGGCTGGCCGGCGAGTACTTCTTCGACGAATGCCTCTTCGCTCCGTGGGGCGAGGGCCCAGTTTGCGATTTTTTCGTACCCAATGGTGGATTGCGGCATCGCGCCAAGCGCCTTGCCGCACGCCGAGCCGGCGCCGTGGCCAGGCCAGAGTTGGAGATAGTCGGGGAGCGCGCGGAAACGTTCGAGCGATCGATGGAGGACCCGTGCGGAGTCCCGCATGGTATCGGCGAAGTTGGCCGCGCGTTCGAGCAAGTCGGGGCGTCCGACATCGCCAACAAATACGAAATCGCCACTCACAATCCCCACGGGGCGATCGCTCATCGCTTCATCCGTCACCAAAAAGGCAAGATGTTCAGGCGTGTGTCCCGGCGTGTGTAGGACATCCACGCGAATGCGTCCAATACGGAGGACGTCGCCGTCGTGGAGCAGCGCGACACCATCCTGCGCGGCAAAGGCGTATTGCCAGTCGTTGCCACCCTCTGCCGACAGATGGAGCGCCGCGCCGGTGAGGTGGGCGAGTTCGCGCGCGCCTGACACATAATCCGCATGGATATGTGTGTCGGTGACATAGCGGATGTGAAGTTTTTCGGCGGCCGCGGCAGCGATGTACTGCTCAACGTCGCGGTTGGGATCTATGACAATGGCGTCTTTGGTGCTTTCGCAGCCAATGAGATAGCTCGCCTGCGCGAGGCCGGCGTCAAAAAAGCGTCGAAAGATCATGAGAGACCGAGAAGGGAGCGGTTTTGCCAAAGAATAAGAGCGGCAATCATAAGGAGCAGTACGGCGAACGCGCGCTTGAGTGTTTGCTGTTTCACGTACGAGAGCAACATCGCACCACTGACAATACCGCCGGTGGCTACCACGCTGAATGTGGCAACGAAACGCCAGTCGATGGGCTGGTGACCCGCCTGCCCAGCAAAGCCGGCAGCGCAGTTCATGGCAATGACCATCAGCGAAGTGCCGACGGCTTGGCGCATGGGGATGCCGCCGAGAACGACGAGTGCCGGTACGATAAGGAATCCGCCGCCAACACCCACCACGCCAGTGAGGACGCCGACGGCGAGTCCGACTCCGTAGAGAAACCACGGTGAGCTCTTGGTCTCCGCCGGGCGCGCAGCAGCGTCATTGGACGCGGAATGCAACATCGAGATCGCGGCGCCGGTCATTGCCACGCCAAGAATGGCAAGTTGGATTCGCGGGTCGATGCCACGAGAGGCGCGGCCCGCGGCATACGCGCCCGTCATTGCCACGATGCCGAATAGCAAGGCTTGGCGCACATCGACGTTGCCCGCGCGCCAGTGACGCCAAGCACCGATGGCACTCGTGAACCCCACAATCGGGAGGCTCATGGCGATGGCGAGCTTGGGGTCGAATCCGAGCGCGTAGATGAGCACCGGCACCGTGAGAATAGAACCACCACCGCCCAGCATTCCGAGAAGGATGCCGATGACGAGTGCAAAGCCGAGGGCCGCAATGAACATGGTTAGGCGCCGAGGAGCGGATAGTACCGCTGAGGACCGCGACGTTCGACGAGGCGTTCGGCAGCAGCAGCCACGCGGAAGAGCAGTTGTTCACCCCACGGACGTCCAATCACCTGCAGTCCGACAGGGAGTCCTTGTTTGTCATATCCAGCGGGAACGGTGATGGCCGGATGTCCCGTCAGGTTGGACGCGAAGGCGAAGCGCATGATCTGCACGGTGGTGGTGAGATCTGATTCGCCGTCGGGGAGCGCGGCTTCGTTGATGCGCGGCGCGGCCTGACCGGTGGTCGGGGTGATGATCGCGTCCACATTAGCGAGCGCATTGGCCCAGATGGCCAGTGCGCGCGTGCGGATGCGTTGTGCGGCCACGTACTCTTGTGCGCGCCACGAACGGGCGACGGCAATGTTGACGCGCACGTCGAGCCCGAAATCGTGTTGATGGCGGGGGAGATGGCGCATCATCGACGACGCCATTTCGCTCGTGATGGTGACAATGTGCGCAACGCGCTGCGATTCGAGCTCGGGGATGTCGACGTCGACGAGTGTGGCGCCGCGGTTGGTGAGATCGCGGAGCAGCGTTTCGCAGTGCTGCACGACGTCGGGTGACGCGTCACGGAACCAAGGCCAGTACACGCCCAGTCGCACGCCGGCGAGAGAGCCGGGAGCGGCGCTGTCGATTGCGACACTGGGATGGCCGAGCGAGTGCGGATCGCGCGGATCGGCGCCGGCGATGATGGCGTAGGTGCGCGCACAATCCGCGACGGAGGTGGTGATGGGGCCGATGTACGCGAGACTCCAGCAGAGCGGATACGCCCCGAACTCGCTGACGCGCCCAAAGGTGGCTTTGAGCCCAACTTGTCCGCACAGTGCGGCGGGAATGCGCACGGAGCCACCACCGTCGGCACCAATCGCAATTGGGACGAGTCCGGCGGCGACCGCTGTGGCCGAACCGCTCGAAGACGCTCCCGTGTGAAAGCCGTCGTTGTACGGGTTGCGTGTGGTGCCGTGGTGCGGATTGAGACCGGTGACGTTGATACCGATCTCGTGCATGTTGGTTTTGCCGGTGATCACGGCGCCGGCCGCGCGGAGCCGCGCGGCGGCGGTACAGTCTTCGCGTGCTGGTTCGCCGCCAATGAACTTGGTGCCGACGGTGGTCGGGTAGCCGGCGACATCCATTTCGTCTTTGATCGCAACAGGAACGCCGTCGAAGAGCCCAAGCGTTGTTCCGGCGCGCCAGCGTTCGGCGCTCGCGCGGGCCTGAGCGAGTACATCCTCCGCGTTGATGGCGATGTACGCGCGCAATGGCTTCGGCCCACTGTCACTGGCCTTCTGCTGCGCAAGAAAACGCTCGGCGACCTCCACGGGTGTGACCTGACCCGTGCGAAAGGCAGTGTGATAGTCGTCGAGCCCCGGATAATGAAATCCCGGAATGCTCGACGGCTCCGATTCATGCACGAGGGGCGGCACGGCGCGCGGATCGGCGTCGAGATGCGGGAAGAGCGTGGGCGCTTCGTTGGGAAACTGGTTCCGAATGCTGGTGAGTCCGCCGTCGTTCTTGAGTTTCTCAATGAGGAGCGGGCCGAGGACCGGCATTTCGGCGAGTTTGGCCACGAGCCGGAGTGCGCCCGTGCCGAGTCGCGGGAATTTTCCACCACGCAGATCGTAGGTCATTTGGATGATCCCCGGAAGCGAGATAGGTGACCGCGCGGTCCCACGACCCAGCCGGTGGTCGGCGATACGAAGCCGATGCCCCACGCGGTGAGTGTGTCGCCGTGCTGCCAGGTGGTGCCGAAGTCGCGCGAGATGGCGGTGCCCCAAGCGCCGGCGCCCACAAACATGGGCGGCGAGGAGCCCGGCACGAGGTGAAGCCCTTGCGTGGCACCGTCGGGCCGGCCGGCGGGGTGCCAGGTGACGCCACCATCAAAAGTGCGAATGGAAAAATCGGTGAGGCCGCGCGCGATGTTGAAATCGCCGCCGACGGCGAGTCCGTTGCGCGCATCGCTGAAGGCAATGCCGAACAACCCGGCGCTCGCACCGCCCGGCATGCCGGTGCCGCTCACGTGCCACGTGCGCCCGCGATCGGTGGTGCGATAGACACGCGCTTCCACGCCCCCGCCGCTCGCGATCCACGCGTTCTTCTCACCCTGCGTGGTGAGCTGGGTGTTGCTGGCGGCGAACGCTGCTTCGCCTGCGATGACTGGGGGAATGTTTGCGGCATTTACGCGCTGCCAACTTTTTCCACCGTCATCGGTGGTGAAGATGACGAGCTTGCCGTCGATCGGATCGCTGAAGGTGAAACCGTGGAGCGCATCCCAAAAGGCGAGGCCGTCGAGGAAGATGCCTTTGGTGGAGTCGCTCCACGCGAGTTGCCAGCTCTTGGCACCATCGGTGGTGCGATAAATGCGCGCTTGGCCTTGTTCGGCTGGACCGGCGCTGCTGACGACCGCCGTGTTGGCGTCGAAGGCCTTGATGCCGCGGAAGTCGAGTCGCGCGGCGCCGGGAACGCTGTCTACCATCCACGTGGCGCCGCCGTCGGAGGTGTGAAACACTTTGCCGCCGGTGCAACCGGCCCACGCGACCGTTTCGCTTACGGCACTCAGACTCCGGCAACTCGACGTGGAGGCGAACTTTTGTTTTTCCCAGCGTGCGTCGCCCTGCGTGAAGAGCAGTCGGTCGGCAATTGCATTGGCGATGCCTTCGGGCGACGGTTCGTTGCGATTTGTGAGAATGATGATGGTGGCGTGCATGGTCGGAAAGCGCACGATCACCGTGCGAAAGCCGCGCGAGCTGCCCGTGTGAAAGAGGCGCGGCAGGGCGCGGTAGGGATCGACAAACCACCCAAAGCCGTATCCGCTCTTTTTTCCGTCGGTGAGAACCGTATTGGTGAAGGCCTGCGTGCGGAGCGCTGCTGGGAGAAGTTCGTCGCTATAGAGCGCTTCGCTCCATCGAAAAAGTTCGTCCACCGAGCTGTAGATACCGCCGTCGCCGAGGACGGCGCTGGTGTTGCTCTGGTCGGTTTGCTGCCATTTGCCGTCGACCATTGAGTGTCCGTACGCACGCATCAGGACGGGGCCGCCGCGATCTTCGCGGGCGATGGTCTTGTGCATGCCGAGCGGTACGAAGATGCGGTCGCGTAGGAACGTGGCAAAGGGAATGCCGCTCCGTTTTGCGACGATCTCTGCGAGCACCGCGTAGCCCGTGTTGCTGTAGCGGAACTGCGAGCCTGGTGCGAAGTAGGTGCTGTCGACGTGCTTCATCATGTCGACAACTTCGGCATCTTTGGTCTGGCGCGTTTGCGAGTCGGGAACGAAGTCCTCGTAGCTGAGCAGGCCGCCGGTGTGCGTCAGGAGCTGTTTGACCGTGACGCGCCGACCATACGCGGGGAAATCGGGCCAGATGTCGGCGAGTGTTTCGTCGAGCGTGAGTTTACCGTCCTTCACGAGGAGTAGCGTGGCGGCGGCGGTAAACTGCTTGGTGACGGACGCGAGTCGGAAGTTGGTGCGCGTGGTGACTGCGGCGTTGGCATTGACATCGGCCAACCCGTAGCCGCGGTTGACGAGCATGTTGCCGTCTTGTGCGACGAGCACGGCGGCGCCGGGCGTACCGGGCTTGGCGTAATCGGCAAAGAGCGAATCGATGAACGCGGCGGTGAGTGGCGAGTCGGCGCTCGCGCGATGCGTCACGGTGCGTTTGGCGAGGTCGTAGCGGTCGCCGGCGCGCAGCGTGAGGTATGGTTTGCCGGGATCATTGGCGTCGGAGCCACCGTACACGAACGCTTTGTTGCGGCCAATAATTTCGGCTTGATCGCCGCGGACGACCCACGCGGTGCCTTCATCCTCGGAGATGCCGATGAGTTCTTTGTGTTTGGCGATCACCTCGGGGAGATCCTCAAGCCGGTCGCGTGCGACGACGTGCTGATCGATGGCGGCGTTGCGCAGAAAACCGAACCCTTGCTCGTAGCCAGGGGCCATCATCACGGTGTTCCCTTCGCGGGCGCCACGCACGAGGTAACTGGCAATGATAGACGCACCGGCCGACGATCCACCAACGACTCCGCCGCGCGCGAGCACGGCGTGGAACTCTCGTTCGGTGCGGGTGCCGAGGTAGGAATCCACGAGGTGCCATTGGCGTCCGCCCGGGAACCAGACACCGCCTGCGGAGCGGAGCGGTGCCACGAACGCTTCGCTGTCGGCTTCTTTGCGGCTCAGGGTGTGCAGCACGGTCACGTGCCGAGCGCCCGCGGCCTGTAGCGCACGAATGCCCACCCAGTCGGCGGGGTACACCGAATCGCCGCCGGCCGTGGGGACCACGACAATCGGAGCATCCGGGCCGCCCGCGAGTTCAATGAACTTCTTGTAAAGCTCCGGTCCCATCGCGCCGCCGCCCACTATGACGAGCGAGCCGTTGGCTGGCCCGACGATCGCGCTGCCGCCGGAGACGCCACCGAATGGACGTGGCGAGGCGCAGGCGCCGAACGCGACGAACAGAAGAAACAGCGCGGAGACGCACTCCCTCGTGAACCCATTTCGGGTAAAGAGCGTTCGGTGCATGATAGGAAGGCGCCAGAAGTTGGAAGGAATACCGATACGAGCCAAAGTATCCGCGGAAACGCGGGTCGGCCAATGGAGCGGGGATGCACAGCTGGACATTACTGGCAATCGGCACGGCAGTGACCACCACGATGATGTTCCTCGTGTGGTTGCTCCACCTCAAGCTGCGCAACGCCTCGGTGGTGGATGTGGCGTGGGCGGCAGGAATCGGCGTGTTGGCCGTGCTGTATGCGCTTATTGGCCAAGGCTTTTGGCTCCGCCGAGCGATAGTCGGGGTGATGGGCGGCCTATGGAGCGTGCGTCTCGCCGGTTACTTGGCGCGGCGGGTGGCGGGCGAGCCCGAGGATGCGCGATATCAGGCCATTCGAGCACGCTGGGGGGGGAACACCAAGCTCAAGTTCCTGTTCTTCTTTCTGTTTCAGGGGGTGCTCGACGCCGTGCTCGCCGTGCCCTTTCTGTTGGCGTCGCGCAACGCCGCGCCGGAATTGGGCGCATTTGAATACGCCGGTGTGGCGGTATGGCTGATTGCCTTGGTGGGAGAAAGTGTGGCGGATGCGCAGCTGCGCGCGTTCCGCGCGAACCCAGCGAATCGGGGCGGGGTGTGCGACGCGGGATTGTGGCGGTACTCGCGGCACCCGAACTACTTCTTTGAGTGGCTCGTCTGGTGCGCCGTTGCGCTGTTCGCCTTTGGGTCGCCGTGGGGGTGGGTGAGCGTGGCGTGCCCAGCGATGATGTTGTACTTCCTGCTCAAGGTCACGGGCATTCCCGCGACGGAATCGCACATGCTGCGCTC
This sequence comes from Gemmatimonadota bacterium, assembly GCA_026387915.1. Lineage (NCBI taxonomy): Bacteria > Pseudomonadati > Gemmatimonadota > Gemmatimonadota bacterium. Next base: position 38,435 of record JAPLKS010000023.1, on the reverse strand, counting down.
GCGCGGGGAGAAGTTCGCGGCGTACCAACGGCGCACGTCAGCGTTTGTGCCGTGGTGGCCGCGCGCGGGGTAAGCGCTGGGGATGCGCCGAGTCGAACTGGGGAGCAGATCGACTCGGCGCTGCGGTTTAGATGGTGTAGCCGCCGTCCGCCATGAAGGTGGCGCCCGTGCAGAACGCGGAGGCTTCCGCCGCGAGGAACAGGGCCAGCGACGCAATATCCACCGGATCGGCAAGGCGCGTGAGCGCCTGTCCGCGCATCATGTGCTTGAGAATCTGTTCGTTCTGCCAGAGGGCGGCGCTGAAGTCCGTCTTGATGAGTCCAGGGCAGATGACGTTGGCGCGGATGTTGTCCTTGCCCCACTCTCGAGCCAGCACCTGTGTAAGGCTGATGAGCGCGGCCTTGCTCACATTGTAGATGCCCAGCCCTGCTTCGGGGCTCACGCCGCCGATGCTCGACAGATTGATGATGGCCCCGCCGCCGCGGGCGATGAAATGCGGGCGCACCGCCTTGGCCAACTCGAAGGGGGCACGGAGGTTGAGCGCCATGATTTTGTCGAAGATCTCGGAGCTCGTGTTCTCCACGGGGCCGAAAAGTGGATTCGTGGCCGCATTATTCACGAGAATGTCGATCCCGCCAAACGCTGCGATGGTGGCGTCGACGATTTTGGTCTGCTCCTCGGGGCGCGCCACGTTGGCGGCGAGACCGCGTACGGTCCCCGCGCTCGCGAGTTCGGCCACGGCGGCTTCCACCGAGGGCTCCTTGCGGCTCACGATCATCACCTGCGCCCCCGCCTCAGCAAACGCCTTGGCGATTCCCTTGCCAATGCCGCGCGTACCGCCGGTGACGAGAGCAACTTTGCCGGCGAGGGAAAAGCGGTCGTGTGCCACGGAGACTCCGGGTGGAAGGTGGAACGCATTAGCTTTCTAATGATGTCTATTTGGCGTGCGATTCGCATCCTCTCCCTAGCGGTGGGGTCGACCGTGCTGGCGGCCTGCAGCGAGAAGCTGCCGCCGTTGCATGGCGTGGTGTTTGACCCCGCCGACGCCGCGCCGGCGCTACGGATTGCGCGCGTGAATGGCGCTCCGTTCGATCTCGCGACGGAGCAAGGACATGTGGTGCTGCTGTATTTCGGCTACACGCATTGTCCGGACATCTGCCCCGCCACGCTCAGCGACTGGGCCAAGGCCAAGCGCACACTTGGCAAACGCGCCGAGCAGGTTCGATTTGTCTTCGTCTCGGTGGACCCCGAGCGTGACACGCCAGCGGTGAGCGCCGCGTACACGGCGCAGTTTGACTCGACGTTCATTGGACTCACCGCCACGGCCGCGGATCTCGCCACCCTTGCGGGCAACTGGCATTTTGCCGTGATGAAAGAAGAAACGGGAACGGCGAACGGCTACGGTATGTCGCATCCCGCGCAGAGTTATGTGATTGACCGAGAAGGCCGCGTGCGGATGCTGTTTCCTCCCGCGACGCGCGCCGACGACATTGCCTCGGACCTCCGACACTTTATCAAATGAAAAAGATTCTTGTGATGGCTGCCCTGTTCATCGGTGCTGGAACGGTCAGCTGCGTGCGCGCGGATCGTGAGGCATCGCCGGTGCGTGGCGCGTGGGCGCGCCCAGCCGATTCGGCGGCGACGACCGCCGCCTATTTTACGTACGTGAATCGCGACACGGTCACCGTGGAAATCACCTCGTGGTCGTCCCCGGATGCGGCGAGTGTGGAACTGCACCAGACGATGGTGATGGACGGTATGGCACATATGCTCCCGACGACGGCATCGCCCGTGATTGAGCCTGGTGATTCGCTCGTCCTGACGCCGGGCGCACAACATCTGATGGTGATCGGACTCAAGCGTCGCGTTGCCGCGGGTGATTCCGTAACGCTGGTCATCGCCACGAGCCGTGGCCGGTCGCTGCGCTTCGGTGCACAGGTCCGTGCGCCGTAACGCCAGCGCCGCCTTGGTGGTGATGGCATTGGTCGCGATCGGCTGGTGGATGTGGCCTAGACCCTCAGCGGTGATCGTGATTGAACGCGGTGGATCGGCGTGGGTAGAACGGATGACGGGCCGTGTCCTGCTTCCGGAAACGTTGCACGTCGCAGCGGCGGGGCGCGGCACCACGCTTCGTGTGGTGAATCGCGATACCGTCCGTCACGAACTGGCGCTCTTCGGCGCCAATGCGGGAGAGACCCGCGAATACACAATCGCCTATCCGGGCACATATGCCGGTGTGTGCACGACGCATCCCAAGACCAAGCGACTGGTATATGTGGTGGAATAATCGACGAGTGGGCGCCGTGTGCGCCGCGGTTTTATGTGCGGTCAGTGCGAGTGGGGCGTTTGCCCAGCCGCGCGCCAAGCCCGCACCGCAAAGCAGTGCCATGCGATGCCCCGCGAGCGAAGCGGACTGCGTGCCGCCGTCGTTGCGCCGCGAGTTTCGTGGCGTGTGGGTGGCGAGCGTGTCGAATATTGATTGGCCGTCCCGCAAAGACTTGAACACCGCCGAGCAGCAGCACGAGTTGATTGCGATGCTCGATCGCGCGTCGGCGAGTGGGTTGAACGCCGTCGTCTTTCAGGTGCGGCCGGCTGGCGACGCGCTGTATGAGTCCAAGCTCGAGCCGTGGTCGGAGTATCTCACAGGGAAGCAGGGGCAGGCCCCCGATCCGTTTTGGGATCCGCTCGCCTTTGCGGTGAAGGAAGCGCACGCGCGCGGACTCGAGCTCCACGCCTGGTTCAATCCGTATCGCGCCAAGCATCCGAGTGCCAAGGGGCCACTCGCCAAGAGTCATATGGCGCGCCGTCGGCCGGAGTTGGTAAAATCGTACGGCACGCATCTCTGGATGGATCCCGGCGAGCCAGCAGTCCGCGCGCAGACCGTGAAAGTGGTGTTGGATGTGGTGAAGCGGTACGACGTGGATGGCGTGCACCTCGACGACTACTTCTATCCGTACAAAGAAAAGCGCGCCAACGGCTCTACCGAGTTTCCGGACAACGCGAGCTACAAGCGCTACCAAAAGAAGGGCGGCGCCCTCGACCGCGACGACTGGCGGCGGCAGAATGTGGATCAGCTGATTGAGGACCTTCACGCACAAGTCGCCAAACTGAAGCCGTGGGTGAAGTTCGGGATCAGCCCGTTTGGCATCTGGCGGCCCGGCAACCCCGAGACCGTCGTGGGCTTTGACGCGTACACCCAACTCTACGCGGACTCGCGGAAGTGGCTGCGTGAAGGGTGGGTGGACTACTTCACCCCCCAGCTCTACTGGGCCATTGATAAGCAGGGGCAGCGCTATCCGGAGCTGTTGCAGTGGTGGGTGGATCAAAACGTGCAACAGCGGCATATGTGGCCGGGCAACTACACGAGTCGTGTGAGTACGAGCGCGTCGGCGAGTGCCTGGCGGCGCGACGAGTTGGTGGCGCAAGTGCGCGCGACGCGCGAGCAGCCGGGGTCCACGGGCAATGTGCATTTTTCAGCGCGTGCGTTTCTCGACAATCCCGACAGCGTAGCCACGGCACTCGCGCAGCAGGTGTATGCGGAACGAGCCTTGATTCCAGCTTCTCCGTGGATGGGGCGCGAAGCACCCTCGGCTCCTACCGTCGGTGTCGACAAGGGCGACGGGGACGATCGGCTCGCGCTCACGCCCACGGGCAAGAGCGTGGTGCGCTGGTGGCTCGTGCAAATGCGACATGGCGCGACGTGGCAGTCGCAGCTTGTGGACGGCGCGCGGCGAAAGGTGCCGCTCCGTGAGCTCGGGAGCGATTCGGTGGGGCCCGCCGAGGTGATTGCGGTGACGGCGATCGACCGCGTGGGGAATGCGTCGCCGACGGTGGCGGTGCGGACGCCCTGAGCTCTGTTACCGAGCGTGCGAAATTTGCTCGTAGAGCAGCCAGCCCCCGCTCGTGAATCCAATCAGCCCAATGGATGCGCGAACGACTGACTGTGGGACGCGCTGCGCCAGCAGACTCCCGAGCCCCCCGCCAGCGATGGCGCCGACGGCCATCGTTGCGGCGAGTGGCCAGACCACGAGTCCTTTCACAATGAACGCGCAGATCGCGACAAAGTTGAACGTCACGGCAAACGCGAGCTTGAGCCCGTTCATCTGATGGATGTTGGTGAACCCCATCAGCGCGAGTGCGGCGAGCATGATGAGCCCCGCGCCCCCGCCGAAGTAGCCGCCGTAAATCGCCACAAAGAAGTGAAAGACTAGGAAGCCGCGCGGCGGGATGTGTGATGTGGCCTCGTCGGTGCCGTGCGTGCGGTAGCCTAGTTGCCGCCGGAGCAGATCAAGCACCGGCCGCTGCGCGACAAACAGCGCTGTGGCCAAAAAGACGAGCCATGGGACGATCTGGTCGAACCGCGCCTGCGGCGTGAGGGTGAGCAGCACGCCACCAACCAGCCCACCGAGCACGCTGGGAATGACAAAGTGGGTCGCCCACTGGCGCGCGGACACCAGTTCTGCGCGGTACCCAAATATGGAACTCATGCCTCCCGGCCAGAGTGCCACGGTGCTCGTGGCATTGGCCATGAGCGAGGGCACCCCCAGCCCGATCAGGGCGGGGAAGACCAGCAGCATTCCGCCACCGGCTATGGCGTTAGCCGCGCCGGCTAAAACGGCGACTCCGGCGACGGCAACATGTTGCGCAGGCGTGAGCATACAATGATCTTAGCGACCTATGAGAAGATTCGCGCGAAATTTGACGGTGCAAGTGCTCTTCGCGGTGACCTGCGGCGTGATTCTGGGGGTCCTAGCCCCCGATCTGGCCAAGCAGATGAAGCCGGTGGGCGACACCTTCGTGAAACTGGTGAAGATGGTGATCGGGCCGATCATCTTCCTCACGATCGTTCTGGGCATTGCGAACATTGCCGACATCAAGAAGATCGGCCGAGTCGGGGGGAAGGCGTTTCTCTATTTTGAGATCGTCACCACCTTTGCGCTTGGCATTGGTTTGGTGGTGGTGAACGTGACGCAGCCTGGCGCCGGACTTGATGTGAGCGCGCTCGCGAAGGGAGACGCTTCGGCCTACGCGACGCAGGGAAAAGCGCTGACCTTTGTGGACTTTCTCACGCACATCGTGCCCTCAAGCCCCGTGGCGGCCTTTGCCGACGGCGATATTCTGCAGATAGTCTTTTTTGCCGTGATGTTCGGCTTCGCGATGGTGGCGATTGGCGGCAACGCGGCGCCATTGAGCGATGTGTTGGAAAAGACGCTCGAGGTGTTCTTCAAGATCGTGAGTATGATCATGAAGGTGGCGCCACTCGGCGCGTTCGGCGCGATGGCGTTCACGGTGGGGACGTTCGGCCTGCGTACGCTGATTCCGCTCGGGCGCTTGATGGCGGACGTCTACCTGACGATGGCGATCTTCATTTTTGTAGTGCTGAACCTGATCGCGCGTTGGTACGGCTTCAGTTTATGGAAGTTCCTGCGATTTATTCGCGAAGAGATACTAATTGTACTCGGTACGTCGTCGAGCGAAGCCGCACTGCCGGGGCTGATGAATAAGCTTGAGCGCTACGGCTGCGCGCGGCCGATTGTCGGGCTCGTGGTGCCGACGGGCTATTCGTTCAATCTCGACGGCACGAGCATTTACCTGACGATGGCGACGATCTTCCTCGTGCAGGTGCACGGCAAGCAACTCGGGATTGGCGAGCAGCTGGCCATCCTCGGCATTCTGATGGTGACGTCGAAGGGCGCGGCCGGCGTCACGGGTTCGGGGTTCATTGTGCTCGCCAGTACGCTCGCCGCGGTGCGCGTCGTACCGATTGAAGGCGTCGCGCTCCTGCTCGGCGTGGATCGTTTTATGAGTGAAGCGCGCGCGATCACGAATCTCATTGGCAACGGCGTGGCCACGCTCGTGATTTCGCGGTCGGAGGGGGCGTTTGACGACGCGAAAATGGCGGTAGCGAACAACGGCGGCTGAGCGCGGAGCGGTGCGGCAGATGCTGTGCGCCGCAACGCTCGCGCTCCGATGCACGGGTTTTTACTCCGGAAACAGTCCCTCGACCGACAGGTAGCGCTCGCCGGTGTCGTAGCAGAACGCGAGCACCCGCGCGTTCGCGCCGAGTTCCGGCAGTTTTTTGGCGACCGCGGCGAGTGACGCACCGGACGACGGCCCGATGAAGATCCCCTCCTCGCGCGCCGCGCGCCGCGCATAGTCAAACGCTTCTTCCTCGGTCACTGAGATGGTACCGTCGATCGTGGCGCGGTTGACCACGGCTGGGACAAACCCCGGTCCGATGCCCTGAATCTTGTGCGGGGTGTGTGTGCCGCCGGCGATCACCGATGACTTTTCCGGCTCGACGGCGAACGTCTGCATGGCGGGGAAGCGCGTCTTGAGCGCTTCGCTCACGCCAGTGATGTGACCGCCCGTCCCGACGCCGGTGATCAACGCATCAAATCCCTCGGGGAAATCGGCGAGAATTTCCTGCGCGGTGGTGCGACGGTGGATGTCCGGATTGTCTGGATTCTCGAACTGCTGCGGCATCCATGCCCCAGGCGTCGCGGCGACAATTTCCTGAGCCCGAGCAATCGCGCCTTTGATCCCCACTTCGCGAGGCGTGAGCTCGAGAGTGGCGCCGTATGCCTTGACGATGCGGCGCCGTTCCACGGACATCGATTCCGGCATCACGAGAATGAGTTTGTATCCCTTGGCCGCCGCCACGAGCGCGAGTCCAATCCCCGTGTTGCCTGACGTCGGCTCGACAATTGTCGCGCCGGACTTGAGCACGCCGCGTTTCTCAGCCTCCTCGATCATGGCCAGTGCAATACGATCTTTGATACTGCCACCGGGATTCGCTCGTTCGAGTTTCAGCCAAACTTCAACGTTGGCGCCAAATAGCCGATTAATGCGAACGTGCGGTGTGTGACCGATCGTGTCGAGAATGCTTGCGGCTCGCATGGCGGAGATCCTGGAGGCGGGATACAAACTGGGGGATGACGATAAAACGCCGGGTGCGCCGCGCGAGTTCCGCGGCACACCCGGCGTTCACTTGTCTGGCCCCCAGCGCTTAGCGCTCTTCGAAGAACCCACCACCGCCAGCGCCCGTGCCGCTCACGCGCTCCACTTTGAGCGTCTGCGACTGTACGACCGCTGTGCCGATGACGAGCGACAGCTTGTAGGTGCCCGTCTCAACCATCGAGGCCTGCCCACGCCCCTGCGTGAAGAGGCGATCGCCGAAACCTTGGAAGGCGCGGAAGAGACCCGAGAGTTGCCCCATATCGGGCATCGCATCGGCGGCTGGCGCGCCTTCACCGCCCGCGCGTCCCGCCGGTGCACCGGCGGCTCCACCAGCACCGCCACGTCCACCGGCCGGCGTCGCCTGCTCGCCGGGGCGTTCGTTGAAGCGCTGCGGGCCTGCGCCGCGTCCACCACCGCCAGCGAATGCGGGGCCGAACTGCTGCATCAAGCCCATGAGTCCCTCGGGCGAGTTAAGCGCCGCACGCACGCGATCGATCAACATCTTGGGAACGGTGCCTTCTTTCTCGAGTGAATCGAGCGTCGTGAGCAGTTTGCGTTGGTTGACCACGCTGTCGCGCAGCGCCGCCGGCGACAACTTGGCCGCGACCGTCGGGGCGGGACGGCCGCGCATGTTCCAGGTGACGCGCGTGATGCCAGCGGCACCGGATGCATTCTGTGCATACACGGTGTCACCGATCGCATCTTGCACGACGAGTTTTACACCCGTGGCCGATTGCGCCAGTCGGTACGCGAACTCCGCACCATACGTGGGGCTCTGCCCTTCGAACTGTTTGTGTCCGACATCACCACCATTGATGGTGCTTTCACCGTACTGAAAGGCCGTCTTGGGCGCGAAGAGATAGTTCGCCTTGGCGAGTACTGTGCTATTCACTTGCTCAAGAGCGTGGATGTCGACAATCCAAATCGATCGACCGTGCGTGGCAGCAATCAGTTCGCCGTCGCGCGGGTGAATCTGCAGATCGTGTACCGGCGTGGTGGGCAACCCCGTGTGGAACCGCGCCCACGACTTGCCTTGGTCAATGGACACATAGGCGCCGGTCTCCATGCCAACAAACAGCAACTTGGCATTCTTGGGATCTTCGCGCACGACGTGCACGTAGTCCACGCTCCCCTTGGGGAGATTGTTTACGATCGAGGCGAAACTCTTGCCGCCATCAGCCGTCGCGAACAGATACGGTGCGAAGTCGCCGTTGCGGTGATTGTCGAAACTCACATAGAACACATCATCGTTGGCGTACGACGGCTCGATGCGCGAGACGTAGGTCCCAGCGGGTAGGCCAGGGAACCGGCCGGTAAGGTCGGTCCAGTGGGCGCCGTCATCCTGCGTCGTCCACACCTTCCCGTCATCGGTGCCGGCATAGAGCCACCCCGCGTGGCGCGGCGACTCGTTGAGCGACACGATGGTCGAATATGTTTCGGCGCCGGTCGCGTCGGTGGTGATGCCGCCGGTTGTCTTGGTTGAGATGCGGATCTTCATCGTGTCGCGCGTCGTGAGATCGCCCGAGATGAAGAACATGTCGTCGCCGAGTTTGGTGCTCTTGAGCACGCGATTGGCGCCGAAGTACACCGTCTGCGCGTTGTGCTTGGAGATGAAATACGGTGTGTTCCAGTTCCAGCGCAGATCCATCGCCGCAGAGTCAGCAAGCTGCCGCGCGCGGAAATCGTCCACTTTCTTTTTGACATCCTTGGCGAGCGGCTTGGTGGTGTCGCCGCGCGTGACCACGATGGAATCTTCCCACTGGAGATACACGGGACGCCACTGCGGCTTGCGCATGCTGGAGCGTTCGCCGGTGGCGAAGTTGGCGCGACCGATGGCACCACCCTGCGATTCCGAGAAGATAATATTCGGATCTTCCGCGCTCTGCGCCGTCACAAACCCATCGCCACCGCCCACGTTGTGCCACATCGCGTTGGTGATCGAGCCGCGCTGGCGGCGGCTCGGCCCGCACCAGCTGCCATTGTCTTGCAGGCCGCCACAGACGCGGTAGGGAATCTGAAAATCATAACTGACGTTGTAGAACTGACCGATGGCAAGCACGTTGAGGAAATCGTAGTTGCCGCCACCGTCCCAGCTCTGGCTCACGCCGCCGTCGTCACCGACGATGATGTGCGACGGGTCCTTGGGGTCAATCCACATGGCGTGGTGATCGACGTGAATTCCCTGCGTGGCATTCATCGCCGTCTTGCCACCGTCATTGGACACCTTCACCGGCGTGGACGACCAGTACACGCGATCCGGGTTGTTCGGCGTCACACGCACCTGCGAGTAATAGAACGGACGCGTATTCTCGTCGTTCATTTTGGTCCACGACTTGCCGGCGTCCGCTGAGCGATAGAGGCCGCTCGGGGATTTCTGTGCTTTGACTTTGGCGTCCTCTTTCGTGTTTGCCGCCGTGTCAGCTTCGACCATCGAGTACATAACATCCGGATTCGACAACGCGATAGCGATTCCGATGCGACCCTTGGTCGTTTCCGGGAAGCCATTTCCCTTTACCTCGGTGAAAGTCTTGCCAGCATCGGTGCTTTTCCAAAGCGCCGAGCCAGGGCCACCGGAGGTGAGGAAATAGGGGCCGCGGAGGCGTTCGTAGCTCGCCGCCCACACCACGTCCGGATTGCGCGGATCAAGTGCCACGTCCACAAAGCCGGCGCTATTGCTGATGAACTTGATCTTTATCCAGGTGGCGCCACCGTCAGTGGTTTTGTAGAGGCCGCGGTCGGCGTTTGTGGTCCATGCGGCGCCCAGCGCAGCGACATACGCCGTGTTGGGATCGCTCGGATGCACCACAATACGACCGATGTGCTGCGTTTCCTTGAGTCCCATGAATTTCCACGACTTGCCACCGTCGGCGCTTTTCCAGAGTCCAGCGCCAGGCGACATCGAGTTGCGGGAGTTCGGCTCGCCGGTGCCGTAGTACACAACGTTGGTGTCGCTGGGTGCGATGGCAATCATGCCGCCGGACGAGACGTGCGCGGTATCGAAGACGGCACGGAAGGTGGTGCCGGCGTTCGTGGTCTTGAGGAGCCCACCGCCAGCAGTCGCGACGTAGAAGGTGCGTGACGGCCAGGGAATGCCCTGCACGTCGGTGATACGGCCGCCCATGTTGGCCGGTCCGACACTCCGCCAGCGGAAGGCCGACACGGTGGCGCTGTCGAGCTGCTGGCCACCGAGTGAGGCGGCGGCAAGCGCGAAGGCAAAGACAAAGGCGAGCGATCTGGGGGTTCGCATAGACTGTGTGAGAAAGAGGAAATGAGCCGGAATGGTGCCGCCTTATATGGTATGGTGGGTTTCCCCCGACGGGAGGGGTCAGGTGTTCTCTCTTGTCCGAGAATGGTCAGGGGCGCACATTCCGAATCATCCCCCCCCCCTCCGGAGCCGTTCGTCGGCTCCGCTCCGGTTACTTTCCCGCCGCCCCCCAGCCGTGCTCCTGGAACACCGCGATGCAGCGGGAGAGATCGTAGGCACCAGGCTCTCGCGGCTAGGGATCGCCGTGCTGGTGTTGACGTGGGTGTATGCGCTGGGATTTATCGGCGTACTCCTGCTGCGACTCGGCGTTCCGACTCGGCAGTTCGAAGAACTGGGATTCATTCCGCTCACGATCCTGCCAGCGGTCGGTTGTTTCTTCGCCGGTCGCCGTGCGGAAATCGAAGCGAGAGAACGGATGGCGTGGCGGTTGCTCGCCGCGGCCTGGCTGGTTGTGGGACTCGGCGCCATCGCCTCTGAGGCCCTGCCAGACGCTCGGTGGTTCGGCATTACCGCGCAAGATTATTTCGACGCCTACGCTAGCCGATTGTTGTCGCTGGTTGGGTTCAGCCTCCTGCTGGTGCGCCCCCGCGGACGGTATGCCTACGCCAAACTCGGTGTGGAAATTGCACTCGTGTTGCTGGTAACGGCATCGCTCGCGCTGTACTACCAGTTTGATGGTGGCGGCGAAAGTTTTACGCGTGCCATCGGGAGTCACGACACGCCTGCTCTTGCCGCTACATGGATGGAGCTGGCGATCCTGCTCGTGGTCACGGCCACCCTACACCGGTCGCCGCAACTACCAGGTGGTGCCGCGTTGCAGTTGATCGCTATTTCCAAATTTGCGACAACCGTCGGCTTCTTTTTGTCCGAAAGCGCACGGTTGCATGGGCTGGAGGCAGCCCGTCAGGCCGCGGACATCGTCTGGGCTGTGTCGGCCGCCGGCTTCTTCAGTGGAACGCTCCTGTACGCTTCCGTCAATCGTGAAGGTGACGCGTTGCGCCAATGGCCGCGCGACATGCGTGTGCTGCCGTACATCTCGATGCTGACGATCGGGCTGTTAGTGGTACACGAAGTCACCGATGACACGATCGACGGGCCATCGATCGCGGCACTAGCGCTCACGCTGCTGATTGGATCGGCCTTGATTGTCCTGCGTTTACTAATTGCAGGCCGGCAAATCGCCTCCGCTGCCGAGCAACGCGGTGCGCAGGCGCAGCGACTGAACACATTGGTACGCCGATCCGCTGAGGCGCTGGTGATTCTGGATACCGGCGGACGGATCACATTCGCGAGCCCCGCCGTCGAAATGCTCTTGTGGGCGAGTCACGAATCGTTGCTGGGGCGAAGCATCAGTGAATTCGTGGCGGCTCGGGATCGCGCGGAGGTGGAAAAAATGTGCGGCGATCCCGAAGACGGTGCGATCATCACCTGGCAGACCAACATGGGCGCCGATGCCCGCGACGTGGAATCTCAGGTCACCGATCTGCGATTCGACGACGAAGTGCGCGGCGTGGTCCTCCATTGCCGCGATGTCACGCAGCGCCGCCGTCACGATCGCGAATTACGGCAAACGCAAAAACTCGAAGCGGTGGGGTTGTTGGCGGGTGGCATCGCCCACGATTTCAACAATCTCCTCACGGTCATCAAAGCGAACGCCGAGTTGCTTCATATTGATCATCCGGCGGTCGGCGTGACGGAACTCGAAGACATTGCCCGTGCGTCAGAGCGCGGCGCCTCATTGTGTCGCCAGTTGCTGGCCTTCAGTCGATCGGGGGCGCCGGAACGCGAATCGCTGGACGCGGCGGTGCTGATCAACGACATGGAGCCGATGCTTCGGCGCGTGCTCCCGAAAGCGGTGCAGCTCGTGATCCATGGCGAGCCAGGCGAGGTGTGGACGAACGGTGATACGGTGCAACTCGACATCGTCCTCATGAACCTCGTCACCAACTCGTGCGACGCGTTGCCGAATGGTGGAGTGATTTCCGTCGAGACCTCTATCTTACAGGTGAGTCAAGGCGACGCGTGGCAGCAGCGGGCGGTACCACACGGTTCGTATGCGCGGCTCACGGTTACCGATGATGGGGATGGCATGAGCGACGAGGCGCTGGCGCATGCCTTTGAGCCATTCTTTACAACGAAGCCGACCGGCAAGGGTACGGGGCTTGGACTCGCGACGGTGCACGGCATTATCACGGCGCATGAGGGCTTTGTCCGTATCGACTCCGCCCGTCAGCGTGGAACGACAGTCACCCTGCTCCTCCCGCTCGCCGTCAGTGCGCATGAGCGGCCGCGGGTCGTGACGCCGATGCGAACCACCGCCGAGGGTCGCGGCCGCATTCTCGTGGTGGAGGATGAGGAGGCGATTCGGGCACTGATCGTCCGCTACCTGACGCGAGCGGGCTTCGACATCATGGAAGCGCCCGAGGGGGTGTCGGCGCTGGCGATACTAGAAGCCGAGTCGTGGAAGGTGGACCTCGTGCTCTCCGACATGATGATGCCCAAAATGAACGGCGGCACGCTGGCGCGTCGCGTGCTGGCGGCAAACCCCAATATTTCGGTCATCGTGATGAGCGGCTACGCGCGCGAAGACGGATCGGGACAGGCAGCGCTCCCTGAACAAGTGGTGCATCTCGCCAAGCCCTTCACGATGAGCGAACTCGGCGGTGTAGTGCGCGCGACCCTGAAACTCACAACGGGTGCATCCTGAGCGGACGCACCCGTTGTGTTGGTGTTCTGTTGCCGTGCGCGTGGTCGCTCAGGGTTGAATGACGGGCCGCGGACGTGGGAACCCCAGTTCTTCCGGTGGCGGCAACTTCTTCGTGCGATTGAGCACGGAGCGCGCCTGATTGATTTTGTCGCCGCGCGCAATCCACAACTGCGCACTCGCATCGAATCGATTGAGCACGTTGTGTAGCCAGTACGGCCGGTTCTCGGCGAGCCAAGATTTTTCGTAGAGTTCACGCCCGAGCACATAGCCGTCGCGCAGATCCTGTGCACGACCGTTGATGCGCGAAGAAATTTCATTGAGGTCGTGTCCCGGATTGCCGCCCGGCTCGCCAGCGTTCGCGTAGAGCTGGGCGATTTCGTCGGCCAACTGGAACTTCATGCCAATGAAATCCATGCGTCGCGCGCCCATGTCGATGGCGTCGAGGACTTCCGGTTCGCGGATGCCTTTTTGTTGGCGCGCCTGCGCAATCAGCACGATGGCGCTTTCGGCAAGCACGCGATAGTCGTGCGAGACGACCTTCAGTTTCTGCGCGGCGATCTGGCCATCGGGCGTGTACGGATCCAGCCAGTAGAGTTCGTTGGTCGCCTCGCCCACGCCAGATTTTTGCAAGAGCACGTGGGCCTGCGCGAGCTTGACCATCGCCGCGTCAATCTTTCCGCTCGCGTCGCCGTGGAACTGCAGGCCGTAGCTCCGCTGAAAATCTTCGATGGACGATTCGCCCGGCTGCCAACTCGCGGCCGCACCAAAAATGAAGCCATACCAGGTCTGATTGAAAATCGCCTCGCCGTCATCGCCCCAGGTGGTGTTGATGACGCCGGTGGAGCCCATCTTCTGGCCGTCGCGAATGAAGCCCTGAATGTTGCGAAGCGCGATGTCGTTGTTCGGGAAGACGCGGTTCCACACGTTCACACCAGGCGCGACCCACGTCTCAATACCAGCATCGGCAAACGGTTTGACATAGCGCTCAAAATTTTTGGTGCTCCAATAGTCCCAGCCAACCGCGATCATGTCTTTGGGGAGCAGTTTGACGAGATCGCCATGGTTTTGTGCCACGTCGCCCCAGAACAACAGGCGCTTACCACTTGGACGAAGCGCGGCTTCGATGTCTTTGAGGAAGTTGAGATAGACCGGACCGATGCCTTCCTTGAGTACACGCTCTTTGGTGCGGCCGAGTCCGAGTTCAAAGGTTTCGTCGGCGCCGATGTGGACGAACTTCGACGGAAAGAGTGAATCAATTTCGGCGAACCAACTCTTGATGAGCGGGAGCGAGTTTGGGTCGCCGGGCGCGAGCACATGCCCATGGGGCGTTTCGCCCAACGGCGCGTAGATGTCGTATTTGAGCACGTGGTGGAGGTGACCAAAGGCCTCCTGCTCTGGAATGACATCCACGTGGTACTTGCGCGCGTATGCCACGAGCGCGCGTACGTCTTCACGGCTCGTGCTCCCACCCGGTGGCGCGATGAGCGGATTGTTGGCGTACTGCAGCGTGTGCTCGTAGTACGGAGAGAACACGTTGAGTTTGTAGGCCGCCAGCACGCGGATCTGCTTTTTTTGGAACTCGAGCGTCGGCACCCGTCCGCGGGAGAGGTCGTCTTGCCAGCCGCGGTACTTCATCGCGGGCCAGTCGCGGATGACCGCGAGCTGTACGTGGGGTGATCCGCCTTCGGTGTGGATGAGCTGCTTGAGCGTCTGCGCGCCATAGAACATGCCGGCCGCACTGGCCGCCACGATATGCGCGTTCTCGCCCGTCGTGATTAGCACATACCCCTCGGCCTTCATCGCATTGGTGAAGGTGAGGTGGTGGTCAGCGAGAATCTTGTCAGCGGTCGCCGTGCCGACCCGAGCAAAGGTGACGCGATATGGGCCGTCCGCCCCGCCGACGATAGCCTTGAACCCGCGATCCTTGAGGAACTCGGCGAACTCCTGTGCCGCGAACCGGTCATCATCGTTGATTGCGCCGGCGATGGTCATGGTCTTGGGCAAATCAGCCATCCCAGCGGCGGCGAGCTCGCGCGGCTTGGGAATGAGCCGAGGATCGTCGGCGAGGCGAGAGGCGCGAGCGTTCGCAGGAAGAGCGAGCGCAACCAGTAGGGCGGCGATAAACGGGCGGAGCCTATTCATATGGTTGTGGCGCGCGCTGAGGTGGCGGTGGCACGGGACGATCCATGCTTGGAATGTCGGAGCGGAGCAGTGACTGGGCAAGAGCAAATTGCCTGCCGCGCCGGCAATGCGACGCTACTAGATTATCGTTATGCCCCCTGACCGAGCGACGCTGGTACGCCGGGTGCTCGCG
Source organism: Gemmatimonadota bacterium (assembly GCA_026387915.1). Taxonomy (NCBI): domain Bacteria; kingdom Pseudomonadati; phylum Gemmatimonadota; species Gemmatimonadota bacterium. The sequence continues at coordinate 23,189 of JAPLKS010000023.1, read as the reverse complement.
CTTTGTGCCACGCTGGTGCTTGGCGCTGGCGAGGGATTGTCGCAGCCGGCCTCGCACACGCTCACGGGTGCCGAGTGGCTGGCGCAAGGCAAACGACTGTATGCGACGGGAACACTGCGTAGCGCGCGGGAAGCATTCCTGAAAGCCCGTGCGCTCGGCGGCGCGGGCGCCGAGCTGCCGCTGTGGCTTGGCAGCGTGGAGGAACGGCTCGGAAACGATGCCGACGCGCGTGCCGCGTACGCCACCTACCTTTCCGTCTCGCGATTGCGTCCGTCGTTGCGGCGCTCCCTTGAAGCACGGCTCGTACGGTTGCGGCAGCGTGAGATGGCGGAAGCGACCGCGCGTGCCATGCGCGACGAAGCGGCGCTCACGCCTCTCGTCGGCCGTGCGAACGTTATCGTGGTGCTGCCGTTTCAGTTTCGCGGCGCCGACTCTACGCTTCGACCACTCGAGCGCGGATTCGCGGACCTCTTGTCTGTGGATCTCGCTCGAACCGGCAGGTTGACGGTGCTTGAGCGCGAACAGCTTCATGCGATCACCGCCGAATTGGCGGTGAGCGCAAGCGGGGCAACCGATTCAGCGACGGCCGTGCGGGCCGGTCGGTTGCTGCGCGCCGGACGTTTTGTGCAGGGCGCGATCACTCAGCTCGACGGTCAGTCGCTGCGGATCGACGCGCAGGTGGTGGACGCCGAGAGTGGCGCCGTGCTCGCGCGGGCGGGTGGCGACGCGACCATGGATGCGATCTTCGACCTCGAGTCTCGCATCGCCGTTGGCGTACACGACGCGCTCGGCGTCCCACTGACCGAGCAGGAACGGGCGGCCATGGGTCATCGGTCCACAACGTCGATCGCCGCGTTTCTGCAATATGGCGCCGGGCTGTTGGCGCGCGATGCCAACCGGCTCCGCGATGCCCAGCGGTATTTTCATGACGCGGCACTCATCGATGCCCACTTCGAGACGGCTGCGTCCGCCGCAGAACTGATGGACGCGGCCATAACGGCTGGAGCGTCTGCGTCCGATGCGCCGCTCGAACTCGACGCGTCTGGCCGCATCTTGCCCTCAGCGGCGGACGATGTCGCCAACGCAGTGAATCCGGTCTCCATCGGAGATGCCTCTGGCGAAAACAACGTAGCACTGCTGGTGCTTGAGGCTGGCGAACTCGACGACGCCGAGGACAGCCTGCTCGTGCGCTCCGGCCCGTCCCGGTATGTGCTTCGCCGCGTGCACGAGAGTGTCCTGCCGCTCGCCTTGTCCCTCTCCCCGTTTGACGGCGTCCGCTTTGACGTGTCGACGGCGCTGGCGTTCGCATCGTTCGAAGCGCCGGCGTTCCGAGTCACGACTTCCGGGCTGACCGACACGTTCGTTCGCGGTACGTGGTCTCTCGCCGGCGGCCGACTCGCTTTTTCTGCGAGTGCTGCGTTGCCCACCGCTTCGCTTCGGAATATGGATTCGCTCGCGTTCTACATCGCGCCCCAACTGTCGAGCGATTTTCTTCCCTGGGCGAGTCTGTTGCGAAGTCGCAGCGCCTCATTCACCGCGGGTGCTGCCTATGCGCTGTACGCAGCTGGATGGAGCCTCGGCCTCGGTCTCGCGACACAGCACGCTGGTGCCTACCATCCGTCCACCGCGACCGGAGCGCCTTCAACGATTGTGCATCCCGGGATGGCGACCCGCATCCGCTTTGCCGCGAGTCACGCCGTCGGTCGCGGTGAGTTTTCCGGAGGTGTCACGCTCGTGGAGTTCGGTGCGTCAAAGGCTGGCGGCGTGTCGTTCGATGCGGGGGATCGTTCGCTCGTGCAGGCGGCCTTCTCGCAGCCCATCGGTGCGGTGAACTGGAAGGTGTCCGCCTGGACGGTCGACCGGCGCGATCACGCCTTGCTCGGCGGCGGCACGGTTCCAGCCGAGCGAGTGACGAGCGTTGGCGTGTCGGCTGTGGTCGCGGCGGCGGCAGTCACTGTCGATCCGTTTGCCGATGTCCGTTGGTGGAGCACCGCAGGTGCGCAGCTCGGTTCTGTATTTCAGGCCGGAGCCAGGGTCCGTGTAAACCTTGGCGTACTAGAGATTGCCCCGGCGGCACAAATGATGTGGGGAACATTGGCCCCCAAGTGGGGACCCCGGATGCCGCTCGACGGCTGGCGTCTGTCACTCGCCGTGCTCGTGCCAGAGGCGTGGACCTGGGGTTCGGCGCCGGAGCCCTGAGGTGGAATCGCCGGCTCGCCAAGGGGAGCAGTTTTCTCCATATTCAACGGCTTGAAAAGACCCGAAACCGGAGCGACACCACGTGACTGAATCATCCCCGCAACTCGCGGCTATTCTGACCGATCGATATCGCATCGAGCGGCAGCTGGGGCAGGGGGGGATGGCCACGGTGTATCTCGCCGACGACCTCAAGCTCGAACGGCAAGTGGCGCTCAAGGTGCTGCGCCCCGAACTTGGGGCGGTGCTGGGGACGGACCGCTTCCTCGCGGAAGTCAAAATCACCGCGCGTCTCGATCATCCGCATATCCTGACGCTCATCGACTCCGGCGTCGCGGGCGGCTTGCTCTACTACGTGCTGCCCTACGTGCGCGGCGAGTCGCTGCGCGACCTGCTGAACCGCGAGCAGCAACTGGGAATCGAGCAGGCGCTCGCGATCACCAAGCACATCGCCAGCGCGCTCGACTATGCACACCGGCAGGGTGTCGTGCACCGCGACATCAAGCCCGAGAATATTCTACTGCAGGAAGGAGAAGCGATGCTGGCGGACTTCGGCATCGCGCTCGCGGTGCAGGAGTCGGGCGGCAACCGCCTCACTGAAACCGGACTCTCGCTCGGCACGCCGCAGTATATGAGCCCCGAGCAGGCCACCGGTGACCGCGATCTCGACGCGCGCAGCGATCTCTACTCGCTGGCGGCGGTGCTCTACGAAATGCTCGTCGGCGATCCGCCGATGCAGGGCAAGACCGTGCAGGCGGTGATCGCAAAGCTCCTCACCGAGCAGCCGACGCACATCCGCACGGTGCGGCCGACGGTGTCGGAGGTGGTCGACGCCGCCGTGCAGAAGGCGCTCTCTAAGGTGCCGGCCGACCGCTTTGCGAGTGCCGGCGACTTCGTGAAGGCGCTCGAAGCAGCACCCGCGCCGGCGACCAGCGCACCATCGGCCGCGTCGCGTCCGCAGCCCCGCTCCCGGGCGATGATGGCCGCTGGCATCGTTGGCGCGGTCGCGATGCTCGGCGCCATCGTGATGCTTGGCGCCAAGCAGCGGTTCGGCGGCGAAGGCACCTCGGCGGCACTGCGCGACCGCACACAGCTGACCTTCACCGGTAAGATCTACTCGCCCACGCTCTCGGCCGACGGCAAGCAGCTCGCGTACTTCACGCGCACGTGCAAAGGTCCCGAGTGTAGCTACTCCGTGGACGTGCAAGACGTCGGCAGTACGGTCACCCGTCACATCCTCGATGGCATCACGACCGCCAATGGTTTGGAATGGAGCCCGGATCGCCGAAACCTGATCGTCGGCGGCGTACTCGGCGGACGCGGTGGCTCGTTCATCGTCTCGGCGCTCGGCGGATCACCGACGCTGCTCACGCCGGGACTCGCCACGTTCTTCGCCAGCGGCGACTCGCTGCTGATCGCCCCTGCGTTCAAAACCGACAGCACGTTCTATGTTCGTGTCACCGGTCTCACGGGCGCCGTGCGTGACAGCATTCGCGTGGCTGGCCCCGGCGTCGGGATCGGCGCGCTCTCCTCGGTGCCCGGCACGACGCGGATCGTGGCGATGGTGTTCCAGCCGCCGCATGGTCTCTGGCAGGTGCTCGACCGCGACGGCAAGGTTACGGACAAACTCGTCAATGCCTGCACCTGCGGCGGCATGGCCGCGCACGACGCCATCTGGATGACGCGCGCCGGGCCGACAGCGGCCGAGGCCGTCGTGCGCGTGGCGCTCGACCCGAACACCGGGAAGCTCGCGACGCGGCAGGACACGATCTACAGCGGGCGCTTCACGAATCTTTCGGTGACGTCCGACGGCACGCAGATGGCGGTGGACGACGGGAGCACCACGTCGTCCGTGATTGCGATCGGGTTGCCCGAACTGTTGAAGGGGACGGTGCCCAGCGGCGCGCCGTTGATGCAGGCGTCGAACAATGTTAGCGCGAGCGTTTCGCCAGATGGCGCGCGGCTGCTGATGTCCCGCAACGTGCCCGGAGCGAACGGCTCGGACGAGCTGCGCCTCTCGGTCGCACCCTTCGGCGGCGGCGCCGAAACGCCAGTGAATGTGTCGGGTCGCGTGCGCGGCGCCGGATGGGCCGATTCCGTGACACTGATGACAGTCGCGTTCACTCCAAAGGGAACGCGTATTGCACTGATGGACGTGCGCACCGGTGCGGCGGGGCGCGCGCTCGATGTTCCGGACTCCGGGCGCGTGCGTGCGACGCCGCTCCCGAATGGATGGGCCTGGATTCCGAAAAATCGCGATCGCGTGATTGTCGAGCAGAACGGTGCCCGCCACGAAATCCCGAAGCCCGCCTGGTTCGACGGCCTGAACGAAGTGCACGCATCGCCGGACGGCACGAAACTCCTGATCGTCGGCTGGGGTTCGCCGACGAGCGACACGCTGCGTGCGGACGTGGTGCCGGTCGCGGGGGGCGCGTCGGCGCAGTGGTTCTCGCGTTTCGGCGACAGCATGGCGGCCACGTGGCTCGCCGACGGCTCGATTGTCGTGCGGCTTTGGACGCGGCCCGAGGCCGTCGAATTACTAAAGGTGACCGCGCCGAATCAGGTACAGTCGCTCGGACTCGTGCCGCATCTCGCGGGCGATCTGACGGTGTCCGCCGATCTTAAACGGGCGACCGTCGGCTGGCAGGAAACGCGCGGCGATGCGTGGATGTATCGTGTGGTGAAACCGTAGTTCCGTACGCCAACTCTTGAGGATTCGATGACCAGTGCAGCCCTGAACGCCGCGACGATGTTCCCGTCGCTGACCGTGAACGACATCACCAAGAGCCTTCACTTTTACGTCGACGGCCTCGGCTTCGAGATCGTCGACAAGAATGAAGTGGACGGCGTGCTGCGCTTTGCCATGCTCAAGGCCGGCAACGTGATGCTCGGTGTTGGGCAGGACGATTTTGCCAAGGGGCGCGACCGCGTGAAGGGAGTCGGCGCCCGCTTCTGGATCCAGACGGCACAGGACCTCGTCGCGCTGGCTGATCGCGCGAAGGCCGCCGGCGTCAAGCTCGATGCCGACCCGGCACCGCTGCCCTGGGGGCCGATGGCTTTCGCCCTCGTGGATCCCGATGGTTTCCTCATCACGATCAGCAGCGCGTCGTAACGTGCCGGCGCATACGTAGCGCCAACCCTTACCGGAACATCCGATATGCTGAACCGTCTGCGGTCGATCGCCACTCCTGCGCGCGCGACGCTCGCGTTCGCGTGCCTGCTCTTCGTGAGCGCGGCCACTCCCATCCGTCCCGACCTGCTCAACGGACTGCAGTGGCGCAACGTTGGTCCTTTCCGCGGCGGCCGCATATCGGCGGCGTCCGGCGCGATCGGCGAGCCGGGGACGTTTTACGTGGGACTCCCCGCAGCCGGCGTCTGGAAGACCACCAGCGCGGGCGCGGTCTGGTATCCCGTCTTCGATTCGATCAAGGACGTGTCGTCCGTGGGCGCGGTGGAAGTCGCGCCGTCGAACGCGAACGTCGTCTACGTGGGCACGGGCGACCAAGTGACCGGCGGTGTGATCAACGAAGGCAACGGCATGTATAAGTCTGTCGATGCGGGAAAGAACTGGAAGCGCATCGGGCTCGCCGCCTCCAAGCAAATTCCGTCGATCGTCGTGGATCCGCGCAACGCGGACGTGCTGCTCGTGGCCGCGCAGGGTGATCTCCACGCCAAGACCGACACGCGTGGCGTGTATCGCAGCACCGACGGCGGCACGTCGTGGACGAAGACGCTGTACGTCAACGATTCCACGGGCGTGCAAAAACTCGCGAGCGCGTTCGACCGGCCAGATGTGGTATACGCCACGACCGTGCTGCATTACAATGCGCCGCCGCCGCCGAGTGGCGTGGCGCCGCAGGGCGGACGCGGGGGCGGTGCCGGCGCGGCCGGCCCGACGGCCACTATGGTGTTCAAGTCTCTCGACGGTGGCGTGACCTGGAAAGAACTCTCCGGCGGCGGCTTGCCGCGCCTCAGCGGGCGCACGTCGATTGCTGTGGCGATGAACACGAACGCGCAGCGCGTCTATCTCACTACGAACAACGGACTCTTCCGCACGGATGATGGCGGCGCCACGTGGAAGCCGATGGCTGCCACCGACACGCGCATTCGCAACGGACAGGGCGGCTACAACACCGGGGTCTTTGTTGATCCAAAGAATCCCGACCTGGTCTATACGTTCAACACGGCGGCCTACAAGTCGACCGACGGCGGCAACACCTTTACGGGCCTCAAGGGCGCGCCCGGTGGCGACGACCCGCAGGCCCACTGGATTGACCCGACCAACGGCCAGCGCATTCTCCTCGGATACGATCAAGGTGCAATCGTCTCGCTCGACGGCGGTGCCACGTGGAGCTCGTGGTACAATCAGTCCACGGAGCAGGTGTATCACATCTCCGCCGATAACAACTGGCCGTACTACATCTACGCGTCGCAGCAGGACGCGGGCGCCATCCGTACGCGGAGTCGCGGCAACTTGGGCGCCATCACGCCGCTCGACTGGAATCCCGTCAATGGGTGGGAATGGGGCACGGTGCTCCCCGACCCGCTGAACCCGAACATTGTGTACGCGAGCGGATCAGGCATTTCGCGCATCAGTTATCCGAGTGAGCAGTACATCAATGTGAGTCCAGCCACCAATCCGGACGTGCGCCTGCGCACAACGTCGTCGCAGCCGCTCGCCTTTGCGCCGTGGAACCAGCGCGAGTTGTTGGCGGCGTTCCAATTCGTTATGGCCACCACCGACGGCGGCGCGCACTGGAAAAAGATCAGCCCCGACCTCGGCTACCCCAAGGGCGTAAAGCCGCCCGCCGATACGGCCACACCGGCACCAGGTGCGACGCCTGGCGGCGCGATCGAGTCCATGACCGCATCCACGGTCGCCAAAGGCACGATCTGGGTCGGTACGAACAACGGACTCATCAAAGTCACGAAGGATGAAGGGAAGACGTGGGACGATGTCTCGATTCCCAATCTTCCGTATCCGACGCGCGCGCTGATTGAGATGGTCGACGCCTCACATACGGATGCCGGCGGCGCCTACGTAGCGGTCGATCTTGCGCGCGTAGGTGACTACACGCCGTACCTCTACCGCACCCACGATTTTGGCAAGACGTGGACGCGCATCACCAACGGACTCCCCACGAATCAGCCAAGTGGCAGTGCCGCCCGCGTGATTCGTGCCGATCCCAAGCGTGCCGGGCTGTTGTATGCTGGCACCGAAAGTGGGATGTACGTCTCGTTTGATGACGGTGACAACTGGCAGTCGCTGCAGTTGAATCTTCCGAACACGTCGTATCGCGACATTACGTTCCATGGAAACGATGTGATTGTGGGCACCTATGGTCGTGGCATCTGGATTCTCGATGACGGTGCCGTGTTGCGGCAGATGACGGCGGCCATCGCGGATGAGCCGGTGCATTTGTTCAAGCCCGATCCGTCGGTACGCGTACGGCGCAACATCGGCTGGAACACACCGTTCCCGCCCGAAGTGCCACACGCGCTCAACCCGCTCGACGGTGTGATGATTCACTACTCGTTGACGTCCAAACCGTCGGGCGATATCACGATTGATGTGATCGACTCCGCGGGAACGGTGGTGCGTCATCTGTCGAGCGCGCCGATTGCGCCGGTGAAGGAAGCCGCGCAGCCGCCGCATCCGAACTTCTGGCTCGCCACGCCGGAGCCGCTTCCGACGGAGGTCGGTACGAACCGCGTCAACTGGGATTTGCGCACGAACGCGCCGCCATCATTCACGCACGCTTTTGAAATCAATGCGAACCCCGGCCTGACGCCCGCATCGCCTGAAGGTGGGCTCGCCGCACCAGGCGTGTACACTATCAAGCTCACTGTGGGTGGAAAGAGCTACACGCAACCCGCCGTGGTGGTCAACGATCCGCGCTCGCCAGCGAGCACGGCCGACGTGCGCGCGCAGGCAGCGCTCGTGAAGAAGTTGCACGCCGGTTTGCAGGTGGCGTGGGATGGCTCGCAGAATGTTTCGGCGTGGCGCACCGCACTCGGCGCTGCGATGCCGTCTGACTCAACGTCCGAACTTGGCAAAGCGATTGTCACGTTCCGTGCGAAACTCGACTCGGTGGGCGGCAACGCTGGCGGCGGTCGCGGCTTCGGTGGGCGAGGTGGTGCGGCCGCGGCATTGCCGAATTTCGTCACCGTTCACGGACGGTTGATGGGTCAGTTCAATACGCAGGAGAACGGCGATCTCGCGCCGACGGAGTCGATGTTGCATGGTTTCGCGACCGCCTGCGGAGATCTCGCCAAGGTTGTCACGCGGTGGCAGGGGATCAATACCAAGGAACTCCCGGCAATGAATGCGCTGCTCACGAAGAACGGAAAGGCAGCATTGCCCGCTGCTACCGCCGTGGCGCCGCCCAAGTGCTAACGGTCGGGGTACGGGTGTAGCCATGACCGCAGGCACCGCTGGCACGGTGAGCATCGCGCGCGGGCTCTCCAAGCTCGGCGTCTGCTCACGTGCCGAAGGCGAGCGATTGGTAGCGGCCGGCCGCGTGACGGTGGACGGCCGCATCATTCGCGATGTGTCATTTCGCCTACGGCCAGAGACCGCGGTGATTGCGGTGGACGGCGTGCGCGTGGCGCGCGCCGAACGGGTGTACGTGGCGCTGAACAAACCGCGCGGCCTCGTCACGACGCGCGACGACCCCCAGGGGCGCGAAACGATCTACGATTGTTTAGAGGGCGCGGCGCTTCCGTTTGTGGGGCCTGTTGGCCGACTCGATAAGGCGAGCGAAGGATTGCTCCTGCTCACGAACGACACGCAGTGGTCGGCGCGACTACTCGATCCGGCATCGCACGTTGAGAAAACGTACCATGTACAAGTGCGTGGACTCGTGGACGAAGCGACCATTGGGCGCGTCGCGATGGGGGTCGTCGAGCAGAGTTCCGGCGAAGCACTTGGGGTCGTGCGCGTCGCACTGCTCCGCGTCGGCTCGCGGAGCAGCACATGGCTCGAGATCGTCCTCGATGAAGGGAAAAATCGTCACATCCGCCGATTGCTCGCAGAACTCGGCATTGAAGTGTTACGTCTCGTGCGCGTGAGTATCGGTGGGCTCAAGCTCGGAGAGCTTGCCAAAGGGGAATGGCGGAAGTTGACGCCAGCGGAAATCCAGCAGTTGGATTCTCACAACAAAACCGTATGAACGAAACTCCATTTTTCGCCGACGCCCATCCTCCACGTGAAATCGCGCAGATGGTTGAACGGCTTGGTGTGACCAAGGCCAAAATCGATACGGTCACGCTGCTGGCCCTCTCGACACTCGCCGGCGCGTTCATTTCTATGGGCGCGTTTTTCTTTACGGTGGTGGTCACCAAGTCCACGCTTGGCTTTGGATTGACCCGATTGGTGGGAGGGTTGACGTTCAGCCTTGGCCTCGTGCTGGTGGTCATCGCTGGCGCGGAACTGTTCACGGGCAACAACTTGCTCGCGATGGCGTGGGCGAGTCGGTTGATTGGCACGCGCGCGGTGATTCGGAACTGGGTGCTCGCGTACATCGGCAACGTGATTGGATGCCTTGGTACCGTGGCGGTCGTCGTGTGGGCCGGAAGCGCGGCCCTCGGTGATGGGGCTGTAGGCGAGGCCGCGCTGCAGATTGCTCGTGCCAAAATAGGATTGTCGTTTACTGAGGCATTTGCGCGCGGCGTGCTGTGCAACGCTCTTGTCTGCCTCGCGGTATGGATTGCGATGGGTGGACGCAGTGTGTCCGATAAAATTCTCGCGATCGTATTTCCGATTACGGCGTTTGTCGCCATGGGCTTTGAGCACTCCATTGCCAACTGGTTCTTTTTGCCCTTTGGCCTCGCGCTCGACACGCAGGGCACGGTGGCCATCGACGGCGTAGTCCGGAATCTCGTCGCGGTGACCGCCGGCAACCTGGTGGGAGGGACGCTATTGGTGGCCGGTGTGTACTGGGTGGCGTACCTTCGTGGTCAACGCGCGGCCGGAGCTTCGGCGCCGCCCACGGAATAGCGCCAGCCTCATGCGTACGCTACGACTGGCGACCACCGCTGATATTCCTGCGCTCCAGCTGCACATTGCGCGCGCTGCCCGGGCGCTCAGTGTTGGCTATTACACGACGCGTGAAAGCGAGTCCGCCATCACGCACGTGTTCGGTGTCGATTCGCGATTGATTTCAGACGGCACCTACTTTGTGGTTGAGCATGAATTAGGAATCATCGGATGTGGCGGCTGGAGCTGGCGGCGGACACTGTACGGCGGCGATCAACGGCCGGTGGGTACGCGCGATGTTCTCGACCCCGCAACTGAGGCGGCGAAGATCCGCGCTTTCTTTGTGGCACCGGAGGCGGCGCGGCAGGGTATTGGTCGGCAACTCCTCGAGGCGTGTACCGAAGCCGCCCGTGCAGCCGGTTTCCGCCAGCTCGAACTGATGGCAACGCTGCCCGGCGTGCCGCTCTACGAAGCCTGTGGCTTTACCGAAACCGAACGGGTGACGGACATCGTACCCGACGGTACGCCCATCCGATTTGTGCGCATGCATCGCGCCATTGACGGCTGACCGCTCGACTGGCCGCCACGCGGTTTGTGGTCCATATTCGGCGTACGCGAAGTCGAGTCCCCCCAGCGTAGGAAGCGAACCTTATGCGAGTGATCAACGGTGTCGCCGCCGTCGCCATGACGGCCCTGTTCGTTGGCCTGCCGACACCATCACTCACCGCGCAGTCTGCTGGGGGCTCGCCGCCACCCATCAAGGCGGCAGACTCAGCAAAAGTCGCGAGCCGCGCCGTTCCGCTCTTTGCGAGCGAAGCACCGCTGGCGGTGAATATCACCGTCAACCTGAAGCGGCTGCGAAGCGACCGCGACACGGCATCACCGTACCGCAGCGCCACCATGTCGTATGCGGGTGCCGACGGCAACCCTGTCGCCGTGCCGCTCAAAATCAAAACGCATGGCATTTGGCGTCTCAAGCACTGCGATTTGCCGCCCCTGCGCCTGAACTTCAGTGGGAAGACAACCAAGCGCACACTCTTCGAAGGCTTGGAAAAACCGAAGATGGTCAGTGTCTGCCGCGACGCGGACGGTGCCGAACAGGACGTCCTCAAGGAGCTGCAGCTCTATCGGATTTATCAGCTGCTCACGCCGTCGAGTCACCGCGCCCGCGCGCTCCGCGTCACGTGGACGGACAGCGCCACCGGAAAGGCCAAAGAAACGCGCTACGGATTTGTGTTCGAGGATCCCGCCGAGATGGCGGTACGACTCGGCGGGAAGATCACGAAGCTAAAAGGCGCGCAGGCAGACGACCTCGACGCTGATGCGGCCGCGGTGGCGTACGTATTTGAGTACCTGATTGCCAACACTGATTTTTCGTTCAATGGACTGCATAACACCGAGCTCGTCGCCAAGCCAGACGGGAGTCCGGTCATTCCGATCGCGTATGATTTTGATTTCTCCGGCGCGGTGAACGCGCCGTACGCGACCGTCGATCCGTCACTTCCCATTCGGCGGGTGACCGATCGCCTGTACCGCGGCTACTGCGCGCACGCGGCCAGTCTGCCAGCGGCGCTCGCGCTCTTCCGTGCCAAAAAAGACGCGATCTATGCGTTGTATGCCGATGAGGTTGGCAAGCTGATCACGCCGGCCAACGTGAAGAAGTCACTGGCATACTTCGACGAATTCTACGACGCCATCAAGACCCCGCGCGATGTGGACGAACGTCTGCTGCGCACCTGCGTGGGGCGTCGCTAGAGGCTGCCCCACCGGCGTCAGTTCGTTTCGTATTCCTGGCTGCCGTACACATCCGCGAGCGTTTGCGTGCGCGCCCGTTCAATGCGCGCCATGCGTTTCTCGAACTGCCCCATCGCGTACTCCACGTACGGGCCTGGGCTCTGTCCAAAGGGCACACGCGCGGGATCGTAGCACGCAAAGGCTTCGTGCACGATCTGCACGGCAGGGTCCACCAGCTCATTCATGCGAGCGAGAATGGCCTGCCATAATGGTTCGCCGTGCTCGGCAACCAACCGTGACAACAGAAAAACGCCGTACGCCAGATGCCGCGATTCATCGCCCTTGAGTAACGCGGACACTTTCTGCATCCCGGGCATAATGCCGCGTGTCTGCAGTACTTGGTGGTAGACGTAATATCCCGTCTCCGCGAGCACGCCCTCGACGATCATGTTGTACGTCACCGACGCGCGGGCCTGTGCTATTGGCGAACGATCCGTTCGGAGCCGCCCCATGGCGTGTGGCAGTTCGTCGTAGAAGATTCGGCGATACGACGGCGTGTGGTACCGGGTCAGGTCTTCGCGCACACCGGCGACATCGTCAAAGAAGCGCCGAAACACCTCAACGTGCTTCGCCTCTTCCCAGAGGAACGATGTGAGGTACAGTTCTTCTTCGAGCCGTCCTTCGTCGCTGATCGCCATCATGAGCGGGAGAATGTCGGCGGTCACTGACTCTTCGCCGGCTTCAAACATCGCCGTGAGTCGCAAGAGAAAATCGCGTTCATCGTCGGCGAGCGCCGCCCAATCTTTTCGATCCTGCGAAAAATCAATATCGGCCGGATTCCAGATGCCGAGTCGCTTGGCTTTGTCCCACAGCCGCATCGGTGGCGTGTCGTAGCGCAGGGCGGTGGCGCTAATACTCTGAAAACGCCGCACGGATTCCCCGGCGGCAGGAGCCGCGACGACGCTGCGAGCCACTGGCTCGGGCACCGACACGGGCGCGAGGCTGACTGCCGCAACCGAGTTCTGCACCTGTCGTGCGGCCTCCACCAGCGCGTTCGCCGCCGCGACGTGCGGGAGCAACGCAGCCAAACTTCCTTTGGAGAGTTTGAGCTTGCCGCGAAGCAACGCTGTAATCGGAGAGGTCCGTCCATCGAGCAGCGCATCCCACGTGACCGCGTCACCGCGCAGCACAAACGCCGAGCGTTCGGTATCGGCGGTGGTACCCAGTCTGGCTTCACGACAGGCGCCGTGCCAAAGATCGAGGTACACCGAGTGCTCAGGTGGCGACTGCGGATCTGGCAACCATTCAAGGAGGAGGGCGCCCTCCCAGGTTGCGGCGGCGTCGCGATACGCTGCGCTCGCATTCAGCGCGTCACCCAGCGCATGCGCCCAGGCGTCGGAAAATAATACGGACATATATCAAAGTTATGGCGCCGACTCGGGAGAGTCACTAGTCGATTGGCGGTGGCTTGGAAGCGAACGGCAACTACGTGTGCGCGAAGCGCGTTTGCCGCTCGTTCCACCGTACCGTACTTTTGGCGGCAGAGCCCCTCCGCTTTCTACTTTCTCCGTGGCCCTCATGACACAGCCCTCACCCACGCGGCGCGCGTTTCTCTCCTCGCTCGGCGCGCTCTCGGTAGCCGGCGCGCTTCCTGTGCGTGCATGGGCCGCCACCGGAGGGGCAAATATCGGTCGTACGGCCACGGAGATACGGCGCGGCCTTGCCGCCGCCGATGATTTTGGCTTTGCCCCAGGGCTCGTCTATCTGCAAACGGGTTCGTTGGGGCCCACGCCGCGCCCCGTCATTGAGCGCACAATGGAAGCGTGGAAGGAACTCGAACGCAATCCCACGCTCGTCTGCTACGGGAAGCACGAACAAGAGATGGAGGAGGTGCGTGCCAAAGCGGCGGCGTTCATCGGGTGTGGCACCGACGAGCTCTTGCTCACCAACTCCACCTCAGAAGGAATGAACTGGGTGGCACAGGGCATCACCTTCGCGCGCGGTGACCGGATTCTGACCACCGACCAAGAGCATCCCGGTGGACGGGCCTGCTGGGACTACGTCGCGCGGCGATACGGCGTGATCATCGATGTCGTGCCTATTCCGCCGGGCGAGAATAATCCGTCGGCGATCGTCGCGCGCTTCCGCCAGCAGATGACGCCGCGTACGCGCGTGTTGAGTTTCTCGCATCTCCTCACCTCCACGGGGCTGCGGATGCCCGTGGCCGAACTGTCGGCGCTGGCGCGTTCACGTAAGTGCTTATCTGTCGTGGACGGCGCACAAGCAATCGGTGCTGTCGCTCTCGATATGACGGCGCTCGGCTGCGACGTCTACGCCACCAGTGGGCATAAGTGGCTCCTCGGACCCAAGGGAACCGGCCTGCTGTATATTCGCGCCGATGTTGGTGCGCGCATTGATCCCATTGCGCTACAAAGCGGTCATAGCGCGTACAATGCCTCTACCGGCGTGTGTAGCACACCGAGCGCACTGGGGCTTGGCGCCGCCATCGATTACATCTCGTCGATTGGACTCACGAGCATTGAGGCGCACAACAACACGTTGTACCGCCGCCTCTACGACGGTATGAAGCGTGTATCAAAGGCAACCGTCGTGAGTGCCGCACCTGGCCCGCTTTCAACCGCGCAGTTGACGTTCTCGCTCCCTCCCGAGGCGCCGAGCGGCGAGCTGGCGACGCGACTCTTCGACAAACATCACATCCAGGTGAAGGTCGTTCCAGCCAATATGCTGAATGGCAACCGCATCTCCACGCATCTCTTCAATACCGAGCGCGACGTGGATGCGCTGCTGGCTGCGCTCAAGCTGGAGTTGGCGTAGCGGAGCGCGTCAGGCGGGGAAAATTGGCATCGTATGCGCCGGCGCGTCAGGATCTGGCTGATTGCGCATGTGATCAGCGAGGCTACTCAGCTTCTCGAACAGATCGTGACGCACGTCTGCTGGTATGGACTGTTCAGCGAGAGCCCGTTGCATGCACCAGAGCCATTCGTCGCGCTCCAGTGCGCCGATAGCAAAGGGCAGATGCCGCGCCCTCAGTCGTGGATGGCCGTAGCGTTCGACGTAGAGCGGCGGCCCTCCAAGCCAGCCACTGAGAAACAGATAGAGTTTCATCCGCGACTGCGTGAGTGACGTTGCGTGCATGGCGCGCACATGCGCGGCCTCCGGCGAGCGTTCCATGAGGTCGTAGAAACGGTCTACGAGTTGGTGAACGGCGGCGTCACCACCCAGCATCTCAAATGGAGTTTGGTCGGAATTCATCAGAATAAGATACCGTAGCCTTCGCCGAGGGCGATGGAAGTGAGCAACTCGTCTGAAAATTCAAGCGAGTGTCCGAAAAACGGGTTTCGCACGAGCCGTCCGCGCCCCAGATTCATTCCTTCGTCCCCTTCGGAGATTTTGTGCGCCTCGCGTCAGCCGTCTTCACATTCACCGCAGTACTGGCCGTAAGCCAGCCCGCCTTTGCCCAACAACCGACCAACGGTCGCGGCGGCGGTCGCGGTGGCAACACGATAGCGCCTGGCGAGAGCTGCCCACCGGGCTCTACCGAGATTCGGCCACGCCTCTGCCGCGAGCCGGACTTTCCGGCACCCAGTATTCTCGATTATCGCCCGCACTCCACGCTCACGACCCCCGCACACAAAGTGCCGCAGGCGAAGTACCCGGCCATCGATTTCCACGGCCATCCGCAGGGATTGCTGGGCTCCGCCGAAAGCATTGCGAGCCTTGGGGCGTCGCTCGATAGCCTCAACGTGCGCATGATGGTCGCCGCCGACAACATGTCCGGCGATCGCCTGCAGCGCGCGATGGCGGTGATCAACGCCTCGCCAAAAATGAAGGATCGCGTCCGCGTGCTGGCTGGCGTGAACTTCAGTAACGTTGGGCCGGGCTGGGCCGAGCGCGCCATCAAGCAGCTCGAAGCCGACGTCGCCGCGGGCGCCGTAGGCGTCGGTGAAATTCCAAAAAGCCTCGGCCTCAACGTCAAAAAGCCCGATGGCAGCCGTCTCAAAATTGACGATCCTGAACTCGATCCAATCTGGGACGCCTGCGCGCGTCTCAAGCTGCCGGTGTTCATCCACACGGCCGACCCGCAGGAGTTCTTCGAGCCCATCGACTCCAAGAACGAACGGTGGCTCGAACTCGCGCTCTTCTCCGATCGTCGCTATCCGCCGGAACGCTTCCCGAAGTTCGAAGATTTGATGACGGAGCGCGACAACCTGTTCCGCAAACATCCCAAGACGACGTTCGTCGCCGCGCATATGGCGTGGTACGCCAACGACCTCGGCCGCCTCGGCAAACTGCTCACCGACTACCCGAACGTCTACACGGAACTCGGCGCGGTGCTGTACGACCTCGGCCGTCAGCCGCGCGGCGCGCACGATTTCTTTATCACCTACCAAGATCGCATTCTCTTTGGCAAAGACTCCTTTCAGCCAGAAGAGTATCCGTACTATTGGCGCGTGTTCGAAACGCATGACGAATACTTCGATTACTATCGCGGCTATCACGCCTTCTGGAAACTGTACGGCATCGATCTGCCGGATGCCGTCCTGAAGAAGGTGTACTTCCAGAATGCGCTGAAACTCACCCCCGGAATCCCACAGTCGGGCTGGCCACGCTAACTCGGAAGTAACCAGCGTCCCGGGGTCTCCTCTCGGAGGCTCCGGTGCCGAGCGGTGGTCGGCGTTTCCCTGTCGCCCCGTCATCTAATACGGTATGGCGCCTCCGGACCAAGGCACGCCAACGTGCAGGAGCTCCGGCCGCCGCCGAGTTCCGGCGCGTCCGGCGATACTCGCCTGGAGGGTGATCATGCGCACCGTATCACGCATTGCGCTTGGGGTGTTGTTGGCGGCCGTCGCCACTCGTCCCGTTGGCGCGCAAGCAGACCTGATTGGCACCGACCACGTCTTTCAGTTGTTCACCAGCAAGCAGGCGCGCCTTGCCTCTCGCGAGATGGGTGCTGTTTCGCTCGATTTCCGAAAGGAACTGGGGCGTTGCAAGGACGAAGTGATTGGCGGCCGGATGATGCAAACGGAGCCAAAGATCGACGCGCTCGGCGCCAAACTCGCCGCCGCGACCCCGCCAAGCGCGGCCTCGCTAGAAAAAGAATTCGCCGAATACGACCACCTGCTCGCCGAACATCATCATCAACTGGCGGCAAACGGATGGGCCAAGCCGCGCTTTACGAAGATGGAGCGCGTGGCTGAGGATATTGACCGTGCGGCACAGTATGTGGCGCGCGCGGCGCGGTGGGAAAAGCAAAAACTGTCGGCCGAATCGCAGAAGGCCGTAGACGATGCGCTCGCAGTCGCCAAAAAACTGGGGGCCGATCCGGCCAACCCACCTGCGGAAACAGCCGCGGTAATTGAGGCCCTTGGTGCGGTGGTCAAAAAGAGCTCCGGCGCCGCGCCTGGCAGCGCCATGCCGTAGCAGGGCCGCCCTCGCTCGTGCGCGTCTCGGCCACCCCCCTGCCTTGGCGCGCATGAGCGACGGTGTCGCACGGATGATGATTCGTGCGATATTGCAGGATGCCTGATACCACCGCCAAACTCCTCGCCCTGCTCGACCTCGAACCGCTCGAGGTCAATATCTACCGCGGCACCAACCGCGACCTTGGCACCGGCCGCGTCTTTGGCGGCCAAGTGTTTGCGCAGGCGCTGGTCGCTGCTCAGCGCACAGTAGAAGGGCCGCGCGTCGCGCACTCCGCGCACGGCTATTTTATTCTGCCCGGTGATCTCAGCGCCCCGATTGTGTATTTCGTAGATCGGTTGCGCGACGGCGCGAGCTTCACCACGCGTCGCGTGACCGCCATTCAACATGGACGCGCGATCTTCAATCTCTCCGCGTCGTTCCATATCGAAGAGCCGGGGCTCTCGCACCATGCGGAGATGCCGGATGTGCCAGATCCCGAGTCGCTGGCGCCTGAGTTGAGCCTCATTCGCGAAATGGCGCACCAAATTCCAGAGCTGTTGCGGCCCGTGCTGACGCAGGATCGTCCCATTGACTGGCGTCCCGTGCAGCCGCTCTCGCCATTCGAATCGGAAAAACGTCCACCCGTGCGCCATACCTGGTTCCGTGCACTCGGCACGCTGCCCGATGACGCGTGGATTCATCAGGCCGTGCTCGCGTATGCGTCAGACTACGGATTGCTTCCCACGGCGCTACAGCCGCACGGCGTTCCGTTTCGTTCGCGCGGCCTGCAGATCGCGTCGCTCGACCACTCGGTATGGATGCACCGCGCGTTCCGCGTGGATGAATGGTTGCTCTATGCCATGGATAGCCCAGTCGCCGCCGGCGCGCGCGGCTTTGTGCGTGGGTCGATCTACACGCAGAGTGGTGAACTCGTAGCGTCTGTAGCGCAGGAAGGATTGCTGCGCATGCGCGAACCGAAGTAATAGACCGACAAAACAACAACGGGCTCCGGAGAAATCCGGAGCCCGTTGTGTGTGTGCTACTGATGCACGTGCACTTGCACGGTTACCCTGGGTGCGCGCGGCTGAAATATCGGCGGCAATGGTGGTGTGCCTGGCGGATCTGGCACCGGACCAAAGGAGAGCGTCAGCTCGCCGGAGGCCGTGGGGGTGAACTCGTAATCATATATTTCGCCCGGATCGAACACCAATTTGGCCGCTTGCGACTTGACCTGTGCTGCCTGCAGTGGATATCCGTCCTTTGCGACTGGGAGCCAAGCCGTTGGTGTGGCACCTGCGTTCAATGATACGAGGAGCGGCTCGTCACCGGCGAGATTGAAAAGCCGGAACCGATACTTCGTTCCTACCTTGAGGTTCATCGGCTCCGGTTGTGTTTGGCCATTCATCACAAATGCCGGGTACGGGCCAAAGACCGGATTGATGCCGTAGCCCGCAGTGCCAAAGAACAGCAGACGGTCGGTTTCCGTGTTGAGGCGTGTGCCGGGCTCTACCACAACAATGGAGCCGTACAACCCCGCGCTGATTTGCCGCAGTTCGTTGAAATGCGAGTGATACATAAACGAGCCCGCGCGCGGCGGCGTGAAGCGCACGGTAATGGAATCGCCGGGTCCGATAGACGGCAGCACATTGGTGCCGGCACCGCTCCACCCCGGAACGCCGTCGGGGTAGCTCTCCAGTTCAATGCCGTGCCAGTGCACCGCGGCACGGTCAATCGAGTGATTGATGATCGTGATGGCCACCGGCTTTCCGCGCTCAAGAACCAGCGTTGGGCCGGGCACGGGCATCGCATCGCGATTCAGTTCGTCAGGTGTGCCGCCAAGTACAAATGAAAATCCAGGTTGATTGCCGTACACCTTCGGCTGCTCGCGCACGATCAGCCGAATAGGACGCGCCCCAGTGGGCGCGGCGGCCTGTACGCCGCGTGGCTCCACGCGAATCCCCATCACGAGTCCATACATCTGATGCGGCCGATCAGACATATGATGCTCGGCCATCGATTCGTCGATCTCTCCATTTTCCGTGTCGAGCGCTACGGTGGTGGAGAGATGGGTCGCATAATGGCAATGAAAGATCCAGTTGCCAGGCTGCGTCGCGCGCCAGGCCACAGCCATGGTGGCACCTGGGTCGACGATTTGCGTGACTTCCATCTTCTGCTGTTCGGCCGTGTAGAGCGAGTCGGTGATCCCATCGCCTCGCGCATTCACACGAAAATAGAATCCGTGCAGATGCATCGGATGATCGGCGCCCGTGAGATTCACCACGCGCCAGCGCACCGAATCACCCTGCGCGTAGTCGAGCCGTTCGGTATGCGGCCACGAGAGTCCGTTGATGGTCATGGTGCCGCGCCCCAATCCGGTCGGACTCTTGGGGTCAACCGTGAGCCACCAACCAATCACGAATACGCGGTCTGCCGCCGACCCGCTCGCAGGATCTACGACGATCGCGCCGCCGAGTTGCAAATCTTCAGGAGCAACGTTTCCGCCCTGGGGTGGACGATGCGCCGTGTAGTAGTACGTGCCTGGCGAAGCGGCAACGAAACGCAGGTCGGCCGAAGCATGGGGCGCAATGACGGTACTGTCAGACGCTCCGCGCGTCTTACCAAATCCGGACACCGTGAGCGGCGCGTCGTAGTTGTTCTGGAGGAGGACGTGCACTGTTGTTCCTGCGCGCACGCGAATCAGTGGTCCTGGGGCGGTTGCCGCTTTGCCGACTTCCGCGAATGCTCCAACCGTGATTGCCCGACCTTCCGGGCCTTCTGGTTGCCAGATGCCAGTGCGTGTTTCGAGCCGCACGGTCCACACGCCATTTGCCAGCGTGCCAGCGGCGACCCGGTTTTCATTGGCGTGAATACTCTCTGGGGCACGTACGGGACGTGCGCCGGCGGTTAACAGCACGAGCGGAATGAGCGCGGCAAAGCGCTTCGAACGATGCATGAACGACCTCACGGCTTGGGGGGGAGCGGAGGGACTTCAGGAATGGAACAGCGGCGTGTACACCGGCAGATAAATCGAAATGAGCGCTTGCGATTTTTGGCGGGAGCAGGGTAATTCGTCTGGAGCGCCGCGTCGCGGCGGATTGGTTTCGTCCCCCCTCACACCCCTCTTCTCATGAATCTCCGTTCTCTGTTGGTGCTCGCCTGCGTGAGCACGCCATTGTTTGCGCAGGGCAAGCCGGCATCATCGCCCATGGCCGATGCTCGCGAACTCTGGAAAGGCGTGACCGAGTACATCGTGCAGTCCGCGGTTGACATGCCGGAAGAGAAGTTCGCGTTTAAGCCGACGCCTGCGGTGCGGTCGTTCGGTGAGTTGATCGGCCATGTCGCCGGATCGCAGCGGATGTTCTGCGCCATCGCGATGGGTGAGAAGCCTCCCGCCGAAGATGCGGTCGAGAAAGCCGCCAAGACGAAGGCCGCGCTCATCGACGCCATGAAGAGCTCGAATGCGTACTGCGCCAAAGCCTACGCGCAGACCGATGCGGCGTCGGCCGCGACGGTGGATCTGTTCGGTGCACCGCACTCGCGCCTGTTCACGCTGCTGGAGAATGCAACGCACGACAACGAACACTACGGCAACCTCGTGACGTATCTCCGCATGAACAACCTGGTGCCTCCCTCGAGCAAGCCGGCGAAATAACCGCGGGGTCGACGCGGAAGAAGAAAACGGGCTCCGGATTATCTCGGAGCCCGTTTTCGTTCCGGGGGGTACGGCAGCTGCAGGCACTACTTGACGAAGATCCAGCCCTTCGTGGTGGAACCGTCGGTCCACGTGGCGGTCACGAGGTAGTAGTGACCCCTCGTGTAGCTGTTCGTGGAGGTGGACAGGTTGTACTGATAGTAGTTCTGTCCTTCGTCGGCATCGTCGGACGTCATGTACCTGAAGACGTTTGTCGCCGAGAATACGGTGGAGCCGTTCGTCGTGCCGTCTTTGCCCTTATCCTGAACGGTCAGATTGCCCTTGGCCGTTGACACCGGACGACCGCTCCCATCCAGCAGCTTGCACTTGAGCGGCACCGTGGAGTTGTGCTCTGCCGTCTTGGCCGCCGCCGCGGTGCTCGTCATTGGCGAGGCAAAGCAGTTGTACTGCGTGTAGACCAGACTGTTCACGACAAGCGCGCCATCAACGTAGTTCCACAAATAGTTCGTCGCGGCCGCCGCCGCATTCAGCGACGCCGTGGTGACGAGCGTGCCAACCGTGATGGCTGGTACCGTGGTGCTGCACGTCACGGCGTCCGAGCCGAGCAGGCCGCTCACCACGCACGGGAGCGACGGCACCGCCGAGCCGAAGTTCATACTGCCGCTGCCCGCGGTCGCCGTTGCTGCCTTTTGGGCAATCGCAAAGGTCTGCGGCACCGGCGTGGCGGCAGCAAAGTTTCCGTTGCCAGCCTGCGAAGCGGTGATGGTGCAGTTTCCGGCGCCCGTGAGCGTGACGGTGTTACCCGAGACTGTGCACTTGTCCGTTGCGCCCGCCGCGAAGCTCACCGCCAACGATGAAGAAGCCGTCGCATTCACACTGAACGCGGCATCGCCATACGTTTTGCCGCCTAGTGGGCTGAAGGTGATGCTCTGACTGCCCTTGTTCAGCGTGATGGAGGCCGTGGCAGACGTTGTGCCATTGTAGTTTGTGTCACCGGCCTTGGCCGCGGATACCACGCACGAACCGGTACCGACGAGAATCGTCAGCGCCCCAGAGGTCGCGTTCACCGAGCAGACAAGTGGTGTGGTGCTGGCGTCATACGTCACCGCGCCGCCGCCGTTGCCACCGCTCGTGGTCAACTGCACCGTGCCGCTGTTGAACGTGGCCGAGGGCGGCGCATTCACGAGCAGCGTTGCCTGGTTGGCCTTGGCGATCGTGAGCGTTCCCGTCACGGTCGGCGCGGCGTAATCCGGATTATCGAGCGATGCGGCGACGGCGTAGTTCCCGGCATTCGTCGGAGCCGTAGCGCTCGCATCATATGTAATGGCGACGCCGGCGAGTCCAGCCGGGTCCGTCGTCGCCGTCGCACTCTTGGGTGTGGTGTCGTACGTGTAACCGAGATTGCTCAGCGTGATCGTTGTGTTCTTTTTGCTCACCGTGAGCGTGAACGCGCTCGAGCTGACGGAGCCGTAGTTCGTGTCGGCAGCCTTCGAGGCCGTAACGGAGCACGTGCCGGTGCCGTGCGTGATGCTCACGAGTCCACCGGCAGTGACCGTGCATGCCGTTGAGCCCGTAGCGTCGTACGTCACGGTACCAGTGCCGCTGCCGCCATCGGTGGACAACTGCACCGTTCCGCCAAACGCCGCACCCGGAGCCGGCGATGTGATGCTGAGCGGCAACTGAGATGCCTGCGCGATTACGAGTGTGCCACTCGCCGTTCCCTGATAACTCGGATTGTCGAGCGTGGCGACCACCGCATAGCTACCGGCGGTTTTCGGTGCTGTCGTTGAGCCGCCGTAGGTCACGTTGACCAGCGAAAGCGAGGCAGGTGTAGTAGTGACCGTCACGCTCTTGGCGTCACCGTTATACGTCTGATCGAGCCCGCTGAGCGTAAGCGTCGCGACGGCTTTGGCGGCGGTCGTCGTCCAGCTGGTGCCGGTCGCCACAAACGTCACACCCGCCGGCGCATCGCCACCGGCACTTGCCGTCGCGGTGACGGTGTTCGTCCCCGCAATGGCGCCAAGCGTCCAGCAGGCGTGCGACTTGCCTGAAGTGTTTGTGACCGCGTCGAATGAAGAGCCCACCGTCGCGTTGCACACAAGCGATCCACCCACGGTGTCCTCACGCGCGATGGTGCCACCACCGGCCGTCACGGTCCAACTGATGGGCACATTGGTCAGCGAATGACCCTGGGCCGTGGTGATT
>JAPLKS010000021.1 GCA_026387915.1 Gemmatimonadota bacterium | reverse complement strand
GCGTCGAATGAAGAGCCCACCGTCGCGTTGCACACAAGCGATCCACCCACGGTGTCCTCACGCGCGATGGTGCCACCACCGGCCGTCACGGTCCAACTGATGGGCACATTGGTCAGCGAATGACCCTGGGCCGTGGTGATTCTTACCACTGGACGGCACTCGGCGACGACCGCCGTGCTCACGACGCCCTGACTGCAATCCACCAGGTTCGTCATCGTACCGACCGTCGTGGTACCAGAAGCACCGGAGGTTACGGGAACCTTGCCGGCGCTCGGCGCGCCGGACGTTCCCGTAGACGGCGCACTCTTCAACGTGCGCGCCTTCGGATCGGTCGGCGGCGTGGTCTTCTTGGGTGCGGTTGTGTCGAAGGTGACCGGTGCGCGTAGGAACTCGCTGGCGGAACCACCAACACCGCCGGTGATGCCCAGCTCAGTGTCCACCGGACCAAACGGGCTGAACTCCGACGCGGATCCGCCGACGCCACCCACATCACGCATTCTCGCATACAACGGCTTGGGCAGAATGAGCGCGGCGAGCGAGTTCACCCAACCCGGCAGCGAACTATTGGCACTCGTAATTGCCGAGCAGTCGAGAAAACTGGCATCGGCGTGAGGGGTGATCTCAAAACCAGCGGGGCCTGCGGCCTTCTGGTGGCCGAGGCGGAGGCGCCCACGCACGATGGGATCGGTGACGCCAGTGGGGCACACCGCAACGGTGATCGGGTGGAGCGGATCGAGGGTGCCGCCTGTCTGCGACACCACTACATAGTTGGGGTACTGGTCGAGCTTCGTATCGAGCACCCCAGTGGTGGTGGGCGCGAGCGTCGTGACCGTGAGCAACGTCGGCGTCGTGATCGACGCAGGTGGAAGCTGCAAGCCCGCCGTTCCCGTCGTCGTGACGATGTTCGTCGTCGTCGTCGGGTTGGGAAGCACGAGGTACGTGTCGGTCGAAAGGCCGACGTAGCAGTTGATGCTGTCAATGAGATTCTGCAGCTGCGACGGCGTGGCCAGCGTCAGAGCACGTAGCTGAATCCAGGCGATGAGCGTCTTCGCCTTTTTTTGCGCGTCGCTAATGTGATTTTCCGCGACGTACTCGCCAATGTCGCTGATGTTGTCGAGCGCGTCGTGCAGATACTGGTTGTTCGAACCGAATACCGTGGTCGCGAGCGTTTTGAGGGCTGGGATGGTGGTGCACACCCCCGCCACGCCATTCGCGCTCTTGGCGATCGTGCGCATCGCGGACTGTGTCGGGAGCGGTCGGTCGGTGCAGGAGGCAACGACGACAACCACAACCGCCAAAAAGGCGGCGGACAACGAGCGCACACGGCGCATGAAAAAAATCCTTGCGAGGGGGGCGAAAAACAGAAAAGCGGGACATTTTGTCCCACTTTCCCGCCTAACGAAGTACCGGATGAACTTGAGGTAACCGGTATAAAGTCGCAAGTGCCCGATGCCGATACTACTGCGCCATTCCTCCTACCGCTTGGCGCCAGCGGGGGTCTTTTTCTAGACTTCGGTAGTACCAGCCGGCGTTTTGCCTGAGTCCGGCAGCCTTGTCTGGACTGGCGGCGAGGTACTCCTTAATGAGCCGGATGCCTTCGGCTAAGTCCTTCTCCTGCTTGTTCTTATCACCTGCTAGCAGGGAATAAACAAAGGCCCCACGCATCGCCAAATCCCGCGTTTTATCGACCTCTGCCGTGCCTTCGGAACGCTTGGCGACTCGGCGAGCGCTATCGACCAAAGCGGGGGCGGAAACGCTCGCCCGAGCGATCACGGCCGCGACCAACATATCCTCTGTTAGGCGCTCCCCAGGCTTCGCGGCAGGAGCAACCATGGCCACGGCGGAGTCGGCCAGGCGCCAGGCTTCCACGACATTCGCCTGTGTTTTGGGTGTGGTGAGCATGTACAACTGGCACCGCACCGCGCGCACGTCGCGCGGAAAACGTTTGCGCGCCTGGTCGCACCACTGTTCAGCTCTGTCGAACTGCTCCATGTCGTACGCCGACAAAAAGAGCCGCGACAAAATCAGATTGGCGCTCGCCTGAAACTCGTCCGCCTCCAGCGCGCGCTGCGCGGCAATGGCAACGTCCGACGAGCTGAGCGATGGAATCTGGTAGTACAAATGCGACAGTGTGGCCCACGCGCCGGCCTGACGGCTGTTCAACGTCGTCGCCTTTTCAAGATCGGCGCGTGCGGCCGACAACGCGGCCGTGCGTTTCACGGCGTCGGTTTCGAGCGCCATCACCAGCGGGTAGTACCGCAGATTGCCGCGGACTTCGTAGGCAT
This sequence comes from Gemmatimonadota bacterium, assembly GCA_026387915.1. Classification (NCBI taxonomy): domain Bacteria; kingdom Pseudomonadati; phylum Gemmatimonadota; species Gemmatimonadota bacterium. The sequence goes on along the minus strand of JAPLKS010000021.1, from coordinate 78,923 downwards.
CGGCATCGTTGGCGTCGACTTCCACGGCATGGTCGGCATGCGTCATCCCCACATCGACCCATTTTCGAATCGCGCTCGCATCGCTGCCGGCCAAGCGAGAACGGCGATAGGCAAGTGCAGCCCGTCGCGCGGCGGGCTCCGCCCACTTTGCGTCGGCTTGTTCCGCGGCGGCGTAGAGTGAATCGGCCGTCCCAAATTCCTGTTCAAGCCCGGGCGCGTCGCCGGCGCTGTTGCGCGCTTCGCCGCTCTTCTGCGCCTGAAGACCGCGCTGCAGGAGCAACCAGGCATCGGAGTTCGTGCTACCGCGCAGCTCTTTCACTTTGATTTCTGAGCCGAGCGTTTGCCGGATCATGTCCGACGCAAAGAACGTCAGGGTGTCGCGCATGGCCAAGAAATTCTTGGCGGGCACTTCAAAGTGCGCGCTGCCAACCTTCGCGCCGCTCGCATCGACGAGTTTGAGATCGACGCCGACTTTGTCGCCCTTCGATTCCACCTCGCCACGCACCAGATACCCTGCTCTGAGCGCCTTAGCGACACTGTCGTCGGCCGCAGCGGAGCCGCGGAATTTTTCGACACCGCTCTGTGAAATCACATTCACACTCGATGCGGTGCCGAGCGAACGAATGAGCCCTTCGGTCAAACCGTCTGCCAAGGGGCCGAGGCTTGAGTCTTTGCTGACATCCTTGAAGTAGAGCACGGCAATGCGATTGGCGTCCGGACTCGACGTCGCCGCATTCTTCCGCCCAAACGGTCCGAACTTCCACGCACCAATCACCGCGATCACCACGAGTAGCACCGCACCCAGCACGCGCGGATTCTTCCAGACTGGCACCGGCGGCAGAAATTCATCTTGGGCAAACAGCGCCGACGTGGGGCGCCGTCCCACCGCCATCTGCGAGCCGGACGGCACGCGCCGCACCGCCGTGGCACCGCGCATCACGCGCATCGACGTGGTGGAACCGAGCGTCAGCCCAAGCAGCTGCGCAAAATCGGCGGCGTTCTGCGGGCGGTCGGCGGGCATTTTGCCGAGCACGGCAAAGATCGCGTCTTCCACTTCCTCAGGCACCGCGCTGCGCACAATGCGAATACTGGGCACCGTCTCCATGGCATGCCGCGCCATGATCTGCGCGGCATTCTTACCCGCAAAGGGCGGTTCGCCAGCGAGCATTTCGTAGAGCACGCAACCGAGGCTGTACAAATCCGCGGTGGGGCCCGCAGCTTCGCCGAGCGACTGCTCGGGTGCCATATACACAGGTGTGCCGACGGCCATCCCCGTTTGCGTCAACTTTTCGGCGCCCGCTTCGCTGACGGCGCGGGCAATGCCAAAGTCGGCGACGAGGGCGTGGTCGCCCTGCAGGAGAATGTTCTCGGGCTTGATGTCGCGGTGCACAATGCCAAGTGCGTGCGCGTGCCCAAGCGCGCCGGCCACTTCGAGCGCGATGCCAATAGCGTCGTCAATCGGGAGCATGCCGTCGCGGTCGAGGCGATCGCGCAGCGACTCGCCCTTCACGAACGGCATCACATAGTAGAGCAGCCCGTCCGCTACGCCGGAATCGAACAGACCGAGGATGTGCGGATGCTGGAGTTTGGCGGCGAGCCGGATTTCGCGTTCAAAGCGCTCCGCGCCAATGGACGCCGAGAGCTCGGGGAGTAGCACTTTGATGGCAACATCGCGGTCGTGCTTGATGTCTTTGGCAAGAAACACGGTGGCCATGCCGCCGCGTCCGAGCTCGCGCTCCACCTGATAGCGGTCGCCAATGGCGCCCTTGAGGCGGGCAAGCGTTTCGATCGCGGCATTGTCGGCTGCGCTGGCACCACTGATACGCACCCCAGACGCGGGGGTGGGGGCCGCACGTTCCTGCGCGTTGAAGGCGGCGATTTCCTGCGTCAGCAGCGGAAGGCCGCAGCTGTTGCAGAACCTCGATCCTTCAGCGATTTCCACACCACAATTCTTGCAGGTCGTCGGCGACAGACTGAAGTCCTGATTCGGGGGGCTGGCCTAACTTGCTTCTGCGAAAGCCCGTGCGTCAAGCGTCTGTGACGCGGAACGCCGGAAGGGCTTATATATAGTTGTCGGTCGGCAGACTGTGAACGGGCATCCTGACCGGCTCCTCGGCGAGCAACCTAGCCGGAGCGAAGGATGCCAGCCAAAATCGGGCTCCCGCGATGCGGAGCCTCGGTGACTGAGAGGATCCACGAATGTCGCGTGCTACGAGCCGGAGCCTGCTTGTTTTCGTCCTCGCCTGTGCTGGCGCGGCCTGTGGTTCACGGCAGAATGAGGCGTCGGGTGGGGCAGGGGCCAGCGAAACGACGCGCGCCGCGAATGCCCAAATGGCTGCTTCCCTCAGCCTCAACGACCCACAGGACTTTGACGACGCCAAGCGCGGGCTGATCGCGCGTCCGACCGGAACGATAATAGGCCCAGACGGCGCCGTGATCGTGGATTTCGACGCCTTCAAGTTCGAAGACGGCCCGGCGCCCGCCACCGTGAATCCGAGTCTCTGGCGCCACGCGCAGCTCAATGCGCAGATCGGGCTTTTTAAAGTCACCGACGGCATCTATCAGCTCCGCGGTTTTGATCTCGCGAACATGACGCTGATCGACGGAAAGAGCGGATGGATCGTCGTCGACCCGCTCACCTCCAGCGAAACAGCCGCTGCGGCGCTGGCCTTTGCCCGCACGCACCTCAGCAACAAGCCCGTCTCAGCGGTGATCTTCACACACAGTCATATCGACCACTTCGGCGGCGTACTCGGCGTGCTCTCGGTGGCGGACGCCAAGGCGCGTCAGGTGCCGGTGGTGGCGCCCGACGGATTTGTACAGGAAGCCACGAGCGAGAATGTGCTCGTTGGCACGTCGATGCTGCGACGGGCGCGGTATCAGTTTGGTCGCAACATTGCATTGTCGCCCACTGGGCTCGTGGATGCTGGGCTTGGAAAAACCGCAACGTCGGGCTCGTTTGGCATTCTGATGCCAACCGAAATTGTGTCGGCGCCGACGCAGGAGATGGTGCTCGACGGCGTACGGTTTGTGTTTCACAATGTGCCGGGCGCCGAAGCACCAGCGGAACTCACCTTCTCCGTGCCGGAGCGCAAGGCGTACTGCAGCGCGGAGAACGTGGTGCAGACCATGCACAACCTCCTGCCGATTCGCGGTGCCAAAGCGCGCGATGCCCTGCGGTGGTCGAATTATCTCGACCAAGCGCTCGAGCACACGGCCAGCGCCGACGTGTTGTTTGCGTCGCATAACTGGCCCGTGTGGGGTGCCGCGCGAATTACGGCGTTGATCACGGGGCAGCGCGATGTGTACAAGTACACGCACGATCAAACGGTGCGCTTACTCAATGCGGGCTTCACGCCGCGCGAAATCGCTGAGCAGGTAAAACTGCCTGCTTCGCTCCAGCGGGAATTCGGAAGTCGCGGCTACTACGGCGACCTCCGGCACAACGTGAAAGCCGTGTATCAGTTCTACGTGGGCGCGTACGACGGGAATCCGGCCAATCTCAATCCACTCCCGCCTGAGGAATCGGCCAAGCGCTACGTCGAGTTGATGGGCGGCGCCGACAAAGCGGTGGCGGCCGCCCAAATGTCGTTTAGCAAAGGCGACTACCGCTGGGCCGCAGAACTGCTCAATCAAGTGGTGTTCGCACAGCCTAGTCACACGGGAGCCAAGGCGCTGCTCGCGCAGTGCTACGAGCAGATGGCATACGCTGCTGAGTCGGCGACGTGGCGGAATACGTATTTGGTGGGCGCCGCGGAGCTTCGCGAAGGCCCGCCCACGAAAGGGGTGGATCGCAGCGCGATGATTGAACTGCTCTCCCAGACGCCGGTCGAACGTTTTCTCGAGGCGATGGCCGCAGGGCTCAATGGGCCTGCCGCCGAGGGGAAGACGCTCAAGGTGAATCTGGTGCTCACGGACACGAAGGAATCATTCGTGCTGTGGATTGAGAATGCCGTGCTGCATTTCCGAAAAGCGCCGCCGGCCGCCGATGCGAATGCCACGTTGACGTTGACGAAAGGCATTTTCGTAAAAATGATGGCGGGCACGGCCGGTTTTAAGGACACGTTGATGAGCGACCAACTCAAGGTGGCCGGGAGCAAGGTCGACGTGATCCGATTCTTTATGTTGATCGACAAATCGCCTGGGACCTTTGCGATTGTGACACCGTAACCGTCCCGTATTCGCGGGATCGGGTGTTGGCGCACTATTATATGCACGCCCAAACAACCTAGGAACTCACAATGTTTTATATGAATGCATTCGTCCGTCGCGCGATCACGCTGGCTGCGGTGGTGGTAGTAGCCGCCTGCACCGGAAAGACTGCCGACCGCAGCACGGCCTCCGCGCCGCCGGCGAGTTACTTCGATACCACCGGCCGCGCCGACTCGTACAGCGGCGGCGTGCGCTTGATCAAGATCACGACGCCCAAGGGGACGTTCAACGTTTGGACCAAGCGTGTGGGAAACAACCCGCACATCAAGCTCCTGCTGTTGCACGGCGGTCCAGGGATGACGCACGAGTATTTCGAATCGGCGGACGCGTATTTGCCCGGCGCCGGCATCGAGTACTACTACTACGACCAACTGGGCTCGTTCTACAGCGACCAGCCCAAGGATTCCTCGCTCTGGCGCACCGAGCGTTTTGTGGAGGAAGTGGAGCAGGTGCGCCAAGCCCTCGGCATGGACAGCACCAACTTCTTTTTGCTCGGCCATTCGTGGGGCGGCCTGCTGGCCACGGAATACGCGCTCAAGTATGGCAAGAACCTCAAGGGGCTCATTATCTCGAGTATGATGTCGAGCATTCCCGCGTACAACGAGTATGCGACGAACGTGCTGATGCCAGCGATGGACCAGAAGGTGCTCGCTGAGATCAAGGCGATCGAGGCCAAGAAGGATTATGCGAATCCACGGTACATGGAGTTGCTTGGCCCGAACCACTACGAAAAACACTTATTGCGTCGTCCCGCCGCCGAGTGGCCCGACCCGGTGAATCGCGCGCTGAAGCACGTGAACAACGACATCTACATTCCAATGCAGGGGCCCAGTGAACTGGGGGCCAGTGGCAAGCTCGAGAAGTGGGATCGTAGCGCGGACTTGAAATCGATCACGGTCCCCACGCTCGTGGTTGGCGGGGCGTACGACACGATGGACCCCAAGCATATGGAGTGGATGTCCAAGCAGTTGCCGAAGGGGCGCTTTCTGCTGTGCCCGAACGCGGGTCACATGGTCATGTATGACGACGGTCCGATCTTTTACAGCGGATTGATCAAATTCCTGAAAGACGTCGACGCCCACACGTTCGGCAACTAAGAGGCCATATCATGAACAAGCGCGAGTTTCTGCGGACCGTTGGCGGCGCGTCGATGGGGATGGTGTTCGGGCCGGAGCTGTTCGCGCGCTATGCCGCGATGCCAGTGGCGCAACTCGCCGAAGACGAACCGTTTTGGGCGGCCGTGCGCAGCAAGTTCAAGCTGACCAGCGACTACATCAATCTGGAAAACGGTTTTTATTGTTTTCAGCCTGAAGAGGTGCTCGAGGCGTTCATCAAGAACGTGCGCGCGATCAACGTGGAAGCGTCGCACTATATGAGGACGCGCAAGGATGACGACAAGCTCCGCGTGCGCACCAAGCTGGCGGCGCTCGCCGGCTGTTCGCCCGACGCGTTGATCATTACACGCAATACCACCGAGTCACTCGACACGGTCATCAACGGCTTTGACTGGAAGCCCGGTGATGAAGCGGTGATGGCGAATCAGGACTACGGCGCCATGATCGACATGTTCAAGCTCCAGGCGCGCCGCCACGGCATGGTGAACCGGTTCATCGACATTCCGATGAATCCCAAGACGGACGCCGAGGTGGTGCAGGTGTATGCCAATGCGCTCACTCCGCGGACGCGGCTGCTGATGATTCCGCACATGGTGAATATCACCGGCCATATTCTGCCGGTGCGGGCGATTTGCGATATGGCGCATGCTCGAGGGGTGGAGGTGATGGTCGATGGCGCGCACGCCTTCGCCCAGCTCGACTATCGAATTCCCGACTTGCATTGCGATTACTACGGCGCCTCGCTCCATAAATGGCTCGCCACGCCACTTGGCGCCGGCATTCTGTATGTGCGGGAAGATCGGATTGCCAAACTCTGGCCGATCTTTGGTGACGAGGGCGCGCCGCTGGGAAGCATCGGCAAACTCAACCACACCGGCACGCATCCCGTCCACACCGATCTCACCATTGAGAACTCGATCGCCTTCCACGAGATGATCGGCATTGCTCGTAAGGAAGCGCGGCTGCGCTATATCCAGCAGTATTGGACGAGCCGCGTGCGGAACCTGCCCAAGATTGTGATGAACACACCGGCTGATCCCACGCGGTCGTGTGCGATTGCGAATGTCGGCGTGCAGGGGATGGCGCCCGGCGAGTTCGCAAAAGTGCTGCTCGACAAGTACAAAATCTGGACCGTGGCCATTGACGGTGCTGGTGTACACGGCGCCCGCATTACGCCGGCCGTGTATACGTCCACGGCCGAACTCGATGCATTTGTGCGTGCACTTAAGGAGTTGGCGAGCTAGAGCAGTCCGGCGGCGTGACGCGCACGGGTGGGATGCGACGCTAGTCGTCGCGCTCCGAATTTTCAGGCATCGGGACATGCCCAATAGTTGAGCCGCGCACCATCGTGCCGAACGCGCGACTGATCGCGGGGTCCACCTCCGTGCCTTCGCGTTGTTCGATGTACGTCAGCGCCTGCTCCGACGTCCACGGCTTGCGATATGGTCGGTTGGTGGAGAGCGCGTCGTACACGTCGCACACGTGTACGAGCCGACTCGCAAAATGGCACCCGCGATCAAAGTGAAAATGCGGGTAGCCGTTGCCGTCAATACAGATGTGGTGTTCGTACGCCACGACCGCAGCCATCTGGAGTCCCTTGTGGCGTTCCAGTAGAATGCGCGCGCCTTCTTGCGGGTGCGTGGCCATCACGGCTTTTTCTTGATCAGTGAGTCGGCCTGGCTTGGTGAGGATGTCTTTGGGAATGCGCACTTTCCCAATGTCGTGGAGTAGTCCGGCCACGCCAAACGCACGGATCTCCGAGCGTGAGCAGCCCATTTGCTCGGCGAGCCCCATCGACAGCACCGAGACGTTGCAGGCGTGCGTCGTGGTGTATTGATCAAAATCCTTAAGCATCACAAGTGGAAGGAGCATCTTCTGCTCCGACTTCATCGCGATCGCGAGTGACCCAACTATCGCCTCAACCTCGGCCATCGGCAGCCGGTCGGAGGTGAGCACTTCCTCGTGAATCCAACTGACGGCGGCGATTTCATCTTTGAGGGTTAGGCCAAGCGACGTCGGGGCGTCCTCGGGAATTTGGTCCGTCTCGCCCGTGGCCGGTTTGGCGGCGCCATCCACACCGCCTGCTGTGCCCTCGCCACCCATCACACGCAGTGATCCAAAACGGATGGACGTCGCCACCAACTGTCGCGCGTCGTTGGATTCCGGCGCGTGACCGTTCAGTTTCTGCCACATCTCATCGAGTGCCTCAGACCACGCCTCGCGCGACACGTCGGCGTCAATCTCCAGCCGTTCGATGCCAACGGCGGCGAGTCGTGTGGCCCAGTCCCACGAGCGGAGTTCGTCGAGGACGCGGCCCTGAAATATCACGCCGCCGCCGATTACCGAAAACTCAGCGAACTGAATGTCGCTGAGTACGTCGAGAAGGCGCGTGAATGAGGCGTCGATGACTTTTTCGCGCGCGGGGTGGCCGCTCGGATACAACGACATGGTCGAGAGGCACTGGCCCAGCGAGACCATGAAAGAGGCGGGGACGTTCATGCGGCCCCCGTCACGCGGGCGGCGTCGCGAATGGTCGCCTCGCCGGATTTGGCGGCGAGCTTGAAGACGGTAGCCGCGGCGGCGTCACGCCCCCAGTGCGCCGCGAGCACGCGCACGGCGACAAGCAATTCTTCTGATGCCGGCTGGAGTGCCCAACGCCGAAACAGGCCGCGCCGCCGTAGTGTGATTTGCAGGAGCCAGTCGCGCGCCGTTGTGGTGGGCACTTGGCCGAGCAAGGGAATCCCGCGCACGCGAACGTCGGAATCTTTGTCGGCCTGCTGCAGGCACTGCAACAACCGGAGCGCGGCTCGGCGCGGAACTCCCTGTTGCGCGGCGTCGAGTGCGGTGCGGATCACGCGGGGATCACGATCGCCAAGGGCATCGTGAATCGCCGTTTCACGGCGCGCCGGCATCCGGACGAGTACGCGTACGGCTTCCACGCGCACGGCGGGTTCTTCGTGTTTGGCAAACCCTTCGATGCGCAAGTCATCTGGGAGCGTCGGGATCGACGCGAGGAGATAGAGCAGATTGCGCTGCACCTGCCAAATCGAACCGGCGAGCCGCGCGACGATGGCGTCGCGAGCCCCGTCTCCGATCTCACGCAGTCGCTGCAAGATGAGCAGGCGCGTTTCTTTGGACTCCGAAATCGCGAGCGCGTCGAGCATGGTGTCGGCGTGCGCTGCGCTGCAGCGTGCGAGCAACTGGCGCGCGCCTTCCGCGTCGATGGGTTCGGTGAGGAGAATGCGGCGGAGCGTTTCGGGCGAGAGCAGGTGTGCCTGAATGGCGGGGCTCGCGACGTCGGAGGTCGCGATCCCGTCGAGTAAGACGAGCAAGGGCCCCAGTTGGCGATTGTCGGCGAGATGATCTACCGCGCCGAGAACATCTGTGCCCGCCACGTCGATCTCGAGTGCCATCTGCACGAGGCGGTCTGCCCCGGCGAGGTCGTCGCCGTCATCGCGTGTGTCGCTGCGGTCGTAGCTCGCGAGCCGCTCGAGCAGGTTGGAATGCGCTTGCGTCTCGCGTCCGTCGAGTGTCCATCCATCAATCAGTTGACGGGCCGCGACACGCATGGCTTCGCCGCCTTCATCGGGTCCGTTATCGCGCCGCCGCCGTGCTTGCGAGGCGAGTTTCTTGAGTAAGCGTAGTAGATGGTGCGAGATGGATTGATCTGCGCTGGCGGCCGCCGCTTCGATCCATTCGAGCACCACCGAAAAGGGGAGCGCGTCCACGCCCTGCAGAAAGAGCACGCGTTGCTTGGCAGGATCGAGTTCGGTGTCGAGCAGCGAACGCATAGTGCCCGGTTCGAGGCGTTGCATGACGTCACGCAATCGAGCCGCGAGTGCACCGCTCCCAGAGCGTCCGCGCCGTCGCGTGTGACGGCCAAGTCGCAGCATGGCCTTGAGCACCTCGGGGGCGAAGCGACTATCGGCGGCGCGCTGGCTGATGACTTTGGCGAGCTGATCGGCGCTCGTTGCGGTCATGAACTCGCCGGTGGGACTCAGCGACGCAAACTCCGCGCTCGCGCGTCGTCCCGTGCCGGCTTCTTTGGAGTCCCCGCCGCCCGCGTGGCCGGAGCCGTCGGTGCCGTCCCATCCCGAGAGCGCGAGCTGTGCCAACTCGCGCCAAAGCCGATCGCCGGTGGCGTCTGTCCCGTGGCCGTCGTCATCGATTTCGTCGTTGAGCGCGAGGCCATCATACGAGAGCATCTCAATGCCGACGTGCGGGCCGAGCGAGGGCTCATCGTCTTCGTCGCGCCACGGCTCGTCGTCGTGATCGGCGTCCTCGCCCTGCGGCTTCGTATGGAGAATCCGTTCGAGGAGCCGATCGAACTCGCGGTGCGTGATGCCCGCGCGAATCGTGATCGTGCCGATCCCTTGCCGGTGGAGCCGTTCGGCGAGTTCTGAGAGGGCGGGGTTTTTGAGATCGGAATAGCCGCCGTCGATCACGATCTGACGCTTGGTGATGGCGAGCGTGATTTCGGGCCGCTGCGTCAGCGCGAGGTCGAGTGCGGCGAGCGCGACGGATTCTGCGGAGAGGCGCGACGGATGGCGCGGCGGATACGCGTAGCGCCGATGCATGACGACCGAAAACTCTTTGAGCCAGCCCTGATGGGCCGGCGAAAGGCGTTCCGTCGCTTGCGTCGTGCTGGTGGTGGTGCGCTCGCCAATCGCGCGTTCAGCGTCGCGTTGCATTGAGCTCCGGGGGGACGCTCTTCATAAAACGTGAGTCCGGTGGTGCCCTGAAACGATCACCAGAAAATGTAGTCGGTGCGATCGTCGCCGACCACGGACGCCGCCTCGCCGCGCCTCGCCGCGCCTCGCCGCGCCTCGCCGCGCCTCCCGCTCCGGTGCGGCGGGAGGCGGCAGCGCGCCGTTAGGGCTTGTAGGCGATACAGTCGATCTCGACGCGCAAACCCACACCCGGCAACGCGGCGGCCTGGATGGTGGTCCGCGCCGGACGATGATCGCCGAACATGCGCTGATAGACGCCGTTCATCTGCTCGAACTCCTTCATGTCGAGCAAAAAGACGCCGCATCGGAGCACGTACTGAAGGTCCGACCCCGCCGCCTGCAGAATGGTGCGCACATTCTTGAGGCACTGCTCCGTCTGCGTCGCGGCGTCGGTGCCGGCCAGCAGGCCGGTGGCCGGATCGGTCGAGCCTTGGCCAGAGACAAAAATCAGTCGTTCAAAGCCCATCCCTGGTGAGTAGGGACCGACAGGCTTTGGCAGGTTCGGTGCGTGGATGGGACGGTGTGTCATTGGAAGTGGGGCCAAAGGAGTGAATCAACGGTGGCGATGGAGTATCAGTAGCCCCGAGGGGCGGCGCAAGGTGATCTACCGAGGTGACCGGTTTCTTCTCGCGGTCGCCGCCCGCCCGCGCGAGAGAACCTCCGATGGCTCACCGGCCAGCAACACCGTATGATTGTGGGGCTTTTCGCTATCGAATCTCCCACTTGCTCAGCCCACTCGGAGTCCCGACGTGATTCGTTCCCGTGCCGTGTTCGCGCTGTTTCCGCTCTTAGCGTCGCTCGCGGCGTTGCCGTTCGCCGCCCGCCCGCTCTCAGCGCAGTCCGCCCGCTACGACGTGGTCATTGCCAATGGTCGGGTGATCGACCCCGAAACCAAGCTGGACGCGGTGCGGTCCGTTGGGATCACTCACGGGAAGATCGTGGCCATTTCCGCCGGCCCGTTGGCGGGCAAGCAAGTGATCGATGCCAAGGGGCTGGTGGTAGCGCCGGGTTTCATCGATCTCCACGTGCACGGCCAGAATGATGAGAACTATCGGCTGTACGCACTCGGCGGGGTGACCACCGCGCTCGAGCTCGAGGTGGGCGCGGCGGACGTGCCGTCGTGGTATGCGGAACGCGAAGGCAAAGCGCTCATCAACTTTGGCGCCTCCGCGGGGCACATCAAGGCGCGCATGGCCGTGATGAAAGACGGCGGATCGTTTCTCCCGCTCGACCATGCGGGGCACGATGTCGCATCCGACGAACAAATCGCGGCCATCCGCCGATACATCGAAACCGGACTCGCCGCGGGCGCTATTGGCGTAGGGATGGGCCTGCAGTACACGCCGGCCGCGAGTAAGTACGAGGTGCTCGAAGCGTTCCGGAGCGCGGCCAAGTATCACGCGCCGGTCTTTGTGCACACACGCGCCTTTGGCACGAGCGACCCTGGCAGTTCCGTGGAATCGTACATGGAAGTCATCGCCGCGAGCGCGATTAGCGGCGCGCCAGTGCATCTCGTGCATCTCAACAGCATGAGCCTCGCCTCCACGCCCAAGACACTCGCGCTCGTGCAGGAGGCCCGCAGCCGTGGCCTCGATGTGACCGCCGAAGCCTACCCGTACTCGGCGGGCATGACGGAGATCAGTTCTCCGCTGCTCGATCAGTTCGTGAATGGCCCTGACAGCATGTTTTCAAAGTTGATGCTCGTAAGCACCGGCGAACGGCTCACCCGCGCGACCTTTACGGCAAACCGGAAACCGGGTGGCATGGTGATCCTGTTTTTGAACACACCAGACATGGAAGCCATGGCCATGAGGAGCCCGTTGACGTCGATTGCGAGCGACGGCCGGATTGAAAACGGCCTTGGACATCCACGCACCACCGGCACGAGTGCGCGGACGCTCGGTTACTATGTGCGCGAGACCAAGCAGCTCTCACTGACTGAGGCGATTCGCAAGCTCGCGCTGATGCCTGCGCAACGCCTCGAGAAACTCGCCCCCCAGTTTCGCAACAAAGGCCGGATTAAAGTCGGTGCCGACGCCGATATTGCAGTATTCGATCCAGCGACCGTGATTGACCAGTCCACGTATCAGCGGCCTGCCACACCATCCATTGGCTTTCGGTGGGTGCTGGTCAACGGAATACCGGTGGTGAAAAACGGCACGGTCGCTGAGGACGTGCACCCCGGACACGGGGAACGGGCGCTGGTGCAGAAATTGCGCTAGGGTTAACGGTACGATCAGGACGACCAGTCGCGCCGAATCACACCTTCGGGCCCCCCCCATGTTCTCGCAAGTGACCGCCACCGTTGGCAGTGCACCGGAACTTTGGAAAGCATCGCTGACGTCGTATGGCCTCGCCATTGCCCTGCGAGGACCCTTTCTGCTGGCCGCCGTTGGTGCCGCGCTTACGCTCCGTCGGCCAGGGATGAAGGTGTTGGCCGCGCTCTATTTTGTTGGATCGTTGGCGGCGCTCTCAAGCGCGATGATGTTCAAGGGGCTCGTGGACGCGGTGGTGAGTTCGCAGCCAGCGTTCTCGGCCACGATGCCGCTGCTGATGATCGCCCTCGTCTGGTCCATCGCGCGCCACGCCACCGCTGTTCTCGCGGCCGAAGCGCGCGCCGTACGGTCGCGCGTGGCATGGATGTTCGGGGTCAGCGTTGCCCTCGTCGGGGTGCCGTTTGTCGTCAGCGCGGCGTTCCCCGGTGTTGCAGACGCGCCAATCCGAGCCGCGATTGTGCGTGTCTTCGTGGTGGGGATGATGCTGGACGCGGCCGTTTATGCGTATCGCCGGTCGCGCACCGCGTCGCGGAACCAAGACGCGCTCGTCGCGTTGGCGGTAGCGCTTGCGGCCATCGTGCTACGTCAAGGGCTGAACGCCCTCATTGAGTTCGACGTCGGGAGCGGTGGTGCCGCGTCCGTCACGACCATCATCGTCTTGCAGTCTTCGACGACCGTGCTCAATGGTGTGGCCACACTCATGGCCATGATGCTGGAGGAACGCGACACCATTCTGCATCAAGATGCGCTGTTGCGCGACACCGAGGTGCAACTTGCGGGCTCACGGCGCATCGAAAGTTTGGGGCAAATGGCGGGAGGCATCGCGCACGATTTTGCCAACGTGCTCACGGTGATTGGTGGCGGCGTGTCAAGCGCGCGCGCCGCAACCACGATTCCGCAGGTGATCGCCGAACTCGAAGATGTGGACGCCGCCATCGAACGCGCCAGCGCGCTGACGGTGCAGTTGCGCGATTTTGCCAAAAAACGCCCGGGCGAGCGTTCCGTGTTCTTGGCGGAAGATCGGATACGCACCTTGCTGCCCCTCTTGCAGCGCATGACGGGCGCTAGCATCAGTGTACGACTTAAGCTTCCCAGTGACGCGTCCACCTCGCTCGATATGGATCCGTCGCAGTTCGACCAGATTCTACTCAATCTCGTGGTGAACGCTCGAGATGCGATGGCGAGTAGTGGGAAGATCCGCATTCGCGCGGCGGCCGTCACGATCAAGGAACGACAGCCCGGCGCGGAAGGACTCGCACCGGATCAGTACGTGCATCTCTCCGTCACCGACTCAGGCGCTGGCATCGCCGAGGACGCGCTCGCGCACATTTTCGAGCCGTTCTACACGACCAAGGGCGAGAGTGGGACTGGGCTCGGCCTTTCCACCGTCCGCTCCGTGGTGCAACAGGCGCGCGGACGTGTTGAGGCTCGCAGTACCGTGGGTGAGGGGACGACGTTCGACGTTTGGCTTCCGTTAGCAGCGTGATGGCGGCCTGAACTGCCGGTATCTATCGAGGGGTATATGCGTTTTTCCCGTATTGTATTCGCATTCCTTGCGACCGTTCCGATGGCCCTTCAGGCACAGGCGCTCGCGCCCGCCGCTCGTGATCCGCGTGGTGCGCAGTTCGTGACCGCGGAATGGTTGAGTCAACGGCTACTCGATCCGAACATGGTGTTGCTGCAGGTGGGCGACCCCCGCGACTATGCCGCCGCGCACATTCCCGGCGCACGCGCCGTTGGAACACAGGACGTGTCGGTGTCAGACCGCTCCGCCACCGGACTCATGCTCGAAATGCCAAGCGCCGATTCATTGCGAGCGAAACTCGCGGCGCTCGGTATTTCCGATCATTCGCGCATTGTGGTCTACTACGCGGGCGACTGGGTCACACAGGCGACACGGGTGGCGCTCACGCTCGCGTACGCTGGGCTTGGGGACAACAGCTCCATCCTCGACGGCGGACTCTCGGCCTGGACCAAGCATGGCGGTGCGACAACGAGCGCGGCGTCTCCATCCACCGTTGGTACGTTGTCGCCGCTCAAGATCAACAACTTTGTCGTTACGGGCGCCTATGTAAAATCGATGATCGGAACTAAAGGCGTATCGATCATCGACGGCCGTGCGGCGGGGTTTTATGATGGCGCACAGGTAGGGAATGACGTTAGCGGCCCACAACGCGCGGGGCATATCGCTGGGGCCAAGAGCCTGCCATTCAATTTGATGACGGACGACGCGCTGCATTTTCGTTCCGCGCAGGAGCTTGAGGCGATCTTCACCAAGGCCGGCGTGGGTCCGCACGACGTGATCATCGGGTACTGCCAATCGGGTCAGCTCGCCACGGCGGTGCTCGCGGCGGCGCGATCGCTTGGTCATCCGATCCTGCTGTACGACGGATCGTTTCAAGATTGGTCGCGCCACGTGGAATTCCCGGTCGAGAATCCAGCCGCGAAAAAAGCACCGTAATCGAAAACAAAAAAGAGCGCCGGTGGATGCGAGGACTCGCATCCACCGGCGCTCTTCTGTTCAGCGATCGTCCCTTACTTTGCCTTCGCGAGATCCCCAACCGAGGAGGCCAATGTGTGCGCCTTCGGTGCGTCCGCTGCGCTCCGCGCGTCGGTGTGCAACTGCGTCGCGAGCGTGTTCAGCGCATCGGCGCGCGCCGTCCCGGAGAGTTTCTCCGCGGCCGACAGTGCAGCACGCGTCGAGGCAATCTTCGTGGCATCGAATCCCTTGTTGCGTTCGAGCTGGTCGAGATACGCACGCGGCATGGCAAAGCTCGCCGGCCACACGAACTTGGGCTGCCCCTGCGCGTTGAGGTACTCAAGCTTCACCGACTTGGCGGCGTCAATCTCGTTCTGCGAAATGAACGCACTCGGCTGCAGCTCGAGCACGTCGAGTCCGCGCGCAATCTCGGAGCTGACGATCACGCCGTTATACCAGTACACGGACCACGACCCGCCCATCACGAAACGCGTGGAGTCGATAGGGCCGCGGTCGAAGTAGCCGATTTCCTTGACGTGCGTCGGATCCGTCCAGTCAAACACCGTCAAGCCGCCCTGGTAGAACGCCTGCACCATGATGTCGCGTCCCGGAATCGGGATGAGCGAGCCGTTGTGCGCGACGCAATTCTCATTGACCGTCTGCGCGGCCGACAACTTGTAGTAGCCCTGGAACTTCATCTGGCCCTTCTCGATCGTAAACAACGCGTCGGCGCCCCATTCCTTTTTATCGGTGGCGCGGCACTTCGGCGCGCCGCCGCCGCCCCATTCGTCGGAGAAGAGCACCTTGGTGCCATCGTTGTTAAACGTGGCGGAGTGCCAGTAGCTGAAGTTCGAATCGGCCACCGCGGCAATGCGCACTGGGTGGGCCGGATCCTTGATGTCGAGCAGCAGGCCGTAGCCTTCGCAGGCGCCACCGGCGAGGCCGATGCCGGGGTACACGGTGATGTCGTGGCACTGCGTCGGACCCGGGCGCGGGCCGTGATCTGCGGCACCTGGCGCCTCACCAAACATCTTGGCAACGATGCCCGGAAGGGCGGCACGGAGCGCCGCACTGTCGGCGCCGGTTGCGGCACCGGTACCGTGACGCGCTCCCAC
Source organism: Gemmatimonadota bacterium (assembly GCA_026387915.1). NCBI lineage: Bacteria > Pseudomonadati > Gemmatimonadota > Gemmatimonadota bacterium. The sequence goes on along the minus strand of JAPLKS010000021.1, from coordinate 62,996 downwards.
GACGCTGTCGAGCATCGGCTTGATGAACTGATCGGGTGCGACCAGTTCCGTGCCCTGAATGCTGACCGTGAATGCGCCGCGCGCACGCGCTTCAGCAGCCATCTTTGCAGCAGCAGCGATGTCTTCCGGCGCTTCGCCGTGACGTTCCGGGGCGGTGAGGTCGTTGAAGATGCGCGGCGAACTCACAATCGCGGCCTGCTCCGGGTGCGCGAGCGGCACCTTGATGACTTCAATGCGGAAGAGCGCCGAGTTCGGATCTTTCTCCGGCGTGGCGTTCACGCAGCCCGAGAGTTCGTCGGCTGGGCGGACGCCGGCGGAACCGGAGACATAGATGTAAATGTTGTCCTTGTCCTTCGGATCCACGAGCAACGTGTGCGTGTGCGAACCGCGGCACGTTTGCACGTTGGCGATGTTCTTGGGCTTGGTGATATCGGTGATATCAAAAATGCGAATGCCGCGGAGACGCGCGGTGCTCACGGTTTCTTTGACACCCTGATCGCCGCAGTCAATGCGGCCCGAGTTGCCTTCGCCCGAAACGAACAAGAGGTTCTTGTAGACCGACACATCGCTCTGCGAGGCCGGGCAGTAGTTGGTGACCTTCAGCGACGGCTTACTCGGGTTGGTGATGTCCCACACCTGATAGCCGTTATAGTTGCCCTGAATGACGTACTTGCCGGTGAAGGCCAAGTCGGAATTCGTGCTGCCGAAAAACTTTTCGGGCGACGGCGTCTTGGAGAGGACCTTCATGTTCCACGCGGCCTCGGCGGCGTCGAGGAGCCCCGCCTTGAGTCCAACGCGTGGGTCCGGGCTGGGCGCCGACTGCGCGCTCACCGACGACGCAAGCACGAGCGTGGCGATCGCGAGCGACGCGCGTCGCGCGAACGCCGTGCGCGTGCTCAAACGACTGGGTTCTACACCTGATGCCATTGCGAAATCCTCTGCTGGGGAAATGGGGGGAGTGTGACGGTCGAGCGTGACGTGATTCACGGGGCGCGTTTGTTGAACACCACCCGAGCGAGCATCTCCCGCATGCGCGAAATCTCGGTGGTCTGATCGGTGTTGACGTCGGAGGCAAACTTGAATGTGAGCTCGTCCTGTCCAGCGCCCTCGGAGGCGAAGAGATCCTTCACCATGGTCACAGCACCCGAGTGGTGCTGAATCATGAACGTGAGAAACAGCCGGTCAAAATCAGCGCCGCGCGCGGCGTCGAGTTCTTTGAGCTGCGCGTCGCTCAGCATCCCCGGCATCAACATGACCATCGTCATGCCGTTCATCTTCATCTTCATCGGCACGGGCTTGGCTTCGGGCACCGTCTGGTTGCGGTCGCGGAGCCACTGCTGCATCAGGGCGATTTCGTCGGTCTGGGCATTGATGATGCGGGCGCAGAGCGTTTGCACCGCCGCGCTCGCCCCGTGCGTGGGCGCCCATTTGGCCATCACGATGGCCTGCGCGTGGTGGCTGATCATGCCGGACATGAAATCGACGTCGGCTTCGGTGTAGGGGAGCCGAGCGCTGTCGGCGCGGGCCTTGGCCTTGGCCACGGCGTCGCTCTTTTGCCGAGCGGGTGAGGGCGGCGAGCTACCAGCGGCGCCCTGGGCGGCGGCGGATGAAGCAGCGGCCAAGGTGGCGACAGCGACAGCCGCCAGCACAAGGCCGGAACGGATACGGGACATGGGGTCTCCTGACTTAGGACTCGGCCGGCACTAGGCTCCCGGCGGCGGGCCGGAAGCCAGAATATAGTAGCACTCAGGGGTTGGCTTTGATACGTTGCCCCGTAGGCGACTGTTTCACTCGCCTTGGACGGCCTACAGCGGCGCCGCTGGCCGGAGCGTATTAATAGTTGTCTCCACAATTCCCCACTTTCCGGTGCGAAGGCCCGCTATGTCACGTCGCGCGAAGCTGTTATCCACGCTGCATCGCTCCCTCCCGCTGCTCGGGCTCCTCGCCTTTGCCGCGCCCATGGTGGGTGCGCAGCAGTTCACCACCGAGACTCGCGACGCCAAGCAGAAGCAGGACGCGGGCTTTGAAAAAGACTACAAGGCGTGGCTCGCCAATCCCAAGCACGGGAGCCCGCTGGTTGATCACCTGCCGTTGGTGAATGGCATCCCAACGCCAAAGGACGTGCTCGGCCACCACGTGGGCGCCCCCAAAACGCTCACCTATTACGCCGATCAGCTGAAATACTATCGCGCCTTGGCCGCAGCCACGCCGCGCGTGAAGGTCGAGACAATTGGCAAGTCCGATGAAGGACGAGAACTCGTTGTGGTGTGGGTGTCGAGCGACGAGAACATGAAGAAGCTGCCCCAAAACCGCGCCAATCTGGCCAAGATCGCTGATCCGCGTGGGATGAGCGAGACGCAGGTGCACGAACTGATCACCGTTACCAAGCCGCACTATCACCTGATGGGCGGACTGCACAGCGGCGAGACGGGTCCATCCGAAATGTTGATGGAGCTTGTGTATCGCATTGCGACCGAGACGTCGCCGATCATCACACAGATTCGCAACAACGTGTACGTGTCGGTGACGCCAGTGGCCGATGCCGACGGGCGTGATCGCAATGTGGATTGGTTCTACAAGGGACTCGATTATGCGGCCGCGAATCCGACGGTGCCTGGCGCAGCGGCTGTTACGCCCGCCGCGCCGGCCGAAGGTGGTGGACGCGGTGAAGGAGCAGGTGGTGCAGGTGGCGGCGGCGGTGGTCGTGGTGGTTCACCGATCGGTGCCGTGCCGTATTGGGGGAAGTACGTCTACCACGACAACAACCGCGACATCAACGTCGAACTGATGCAGATGCGCACGATCGTCGATTGGTACTTCACCGCGCATCCGCCCATCATGCACGATCTGCACGAAGCGCAGCCGCTGCTCTACACCTACAGCGGCGGCATGCCGCAAAATCCGAACCTCGATCCGCTGCTCTTCTCCGAACTTCCGTGGTTTGCGAACTTCGAGATGGCGCAGATGACCAAGTGGGGCATGCCGGGCGTGTACACCAACGCCTTCATGGACGGCTGGTCGCCGGGCTACCTCGGCTCCGTGGCGTACAATCACAATGGCTTGATGAAGATGTACGAGACGCAGAGCGGGCGGGATGTCGAGCCACCGGCGGCGGTGGTGCCGGCTACGCCTGCGGCGCGCACGGATAGCGCGGCAGGTGGACGTGCCGGCGGACGCGGCGCTGACAGTGCCGTAGCTGGTGGTCGCGCTGGTGGTGGTGGTCGCGGCGGTCGTGGTGGCGGCGCTGGTACGACGGTTGCCGCAGGGGCTGCAGGTGCTCCCATTGCCGCAGCTGGCGGCCCTCCCGGCGGCGGTCGCGGTGCGTCCGCGATTCCGACTGGTCGCGGTGGCGCGCAAGATCGCGAATGGTATCGCGGCATTCAGTACACGCAGGACGACATCAACACCTTCACGCGTCGCTCCAACACCAACTACATGGAGACGGGCGTCATCTCCGCGCTCCAGCTCACCGCCATGTTTCCGGCGACGGTGCTTGAGAACTTCTACATCAAAACGCGCAACTCTATCGAAGAAGGGAAGCACAAGGCACCGTACGGCTTTGTGGTGCCGGTGCAGCGCGACATGACGAAGGTCGCGGAGTTCATCAACATCCTCCGCGTGCAGCGCATCGAAGTTGGGCGCGCGACGGCGGCGTTCAAGGTTGGTACCACGACGTACCCCGCCGGTTCGTTCGTGATCAAACGCGATCAGCCGTACGGACGTTTGGCCAAGAACTTGATTGAAAAGCAGCAGTTCCCCGACGCGCGCATCACCACGTACGACGACAGCGGCTGGTCGATGGGAATGGCGATGATGGTCGACGTCGCCGAAATCGCCGATTCCGCAGTACTCAAAGTAGCCACGACCCCAGTGACCACGGTCACGCTCAAGGGCACCGTGAAGACCGCGGGTGCGGCGAACGCGGGGATGGTGATCGCGCACTACGGCTCAAACAACATGATCAGCTTCCGCTATCGGCTGAAAGACGTGCCGATGCAGATCGCCGAGAAGTCGTTCAAGGTGGATAGCGTTGAGTATCCGGCCGGTTCGTTTGTGATCACCGACATGTCGAAGGCGCCAGCCATTCGCGCGGCGGTTGAAGAGCTTGGCCTCACCGCTGCGATGTTTGCCGCCGCGCCGACCGTGCCGACGCACGCCGCCGATGTGCCGCGCGTCGCCATCTATTCCGCGTGGACGAGCACGCAGAACCTCGGCTGGTATCGCCTCACGTTCGATAAGTTTGGTGTGCCGTATGACCTGATCTACAAAGAGCAGGTGAAGCCGGGCAATCTGCGCGCCAAGTACGACGTGATTCTGATGGCCGAGCAGAACCTCGGCAAACAGACCACGCTCGCCGCTCCGGCAGCCAAACCCCAGAGCTATCAGAAGAGCGACAAGTACAAGTTCCTCGGCATGTACGGCGAGACCGCCGACATGAGCGGCGGACTCGGGCAGGACGGCGTAGATGCGATTGCCGCGTTCCTCGACGGCGGCGGCACGCTGATCGCCGTGGGCGATGCGGCGCGGTTGCCGATCGAGTTCGGCTTTGCGCGCACCGTGGACAAGGCCGCGGTGCCGGGACTCACCTCGCAGCGTCCGCTCGTGCAGGGCGAAATCCTGAAGGCGGAACATCCCGTGTTCTACGGCTACGCCGACAAGAAATTCCCCGTGAAGTACGTGGGCGGCTCGCCGCTCAAGGTGGGCGTGGCGGATGAAGCGAATGTGCTGGCCCGGTATGTGGGCGGCGATGCCGCCGTGCTGAGCGGCCTGATGGTCGGCGCGGATTCACTCAAGTCGCGTCCGTTCGCCGTGGATGTCCCGATGGCATACAAGGGGCACGGCCGCGTGATTCTGTTCTCGAATAATCCGATTTATCGCTGGCAGAACCACGGCGAGTTCAACATGATCTTCAACTCGGTGTTGAACTGGAACGACGTGATTGCGCCGGCGCCGACGGTGGTGCCATGAGCGAGCGCACCTGGGCGGTTTTGGCCGGAGCGACCACGTGAAGCCGCCACGCCTCATTGATTGCAGTCACACGGTCGAGCACGGGATGGTGACGTACAAAGGCCTTCCCGCGCCGATCATCTGTGATTATCTCAGCCGCGCCGATTCGCACACGCGGTATGAGGCCGGCACGGAGTTTCAAATTGGAAAAATCGAGATGGTGGCCAACACCGGCACCTATGTGGACAGCCCGTTTCATCGGTATGCGACCGGCAAAGATTTGGCCGATCTCCCGCTGACCTCGCTGGCCAATCTCGACTGCCTCATTGCACGCATTCCGTCTGGTGCGGACCGGACGATTGACCGTCTGCCATTTTCCGCCGACGAAGTACGCGGAAAGGCGGTGATTGTGCACACGGGCTGGGACCGGCACTGGCGCACCGATGCGTATCACGACAAACACCCGCACCTCACCGGCGAACTCGCCGAGTGGCTGGTGAAGGCCGGCGCGGTATTTGTGGGAATCGACTCGTTCAATATCGACAGCACCGATACGGGCGCGCACGATGTGCATAGCGTCTTGCTCAAGCACGACATTCCGATTGCCGAACATTTGTGCGGACTTGGAGCGGCGCCGGATCGCGGAGGCAAATTCTTTGCGGTGCCAGTGAAGGTGCGCGGATTTGGCACGTTTCCGGTGCGCGCCTTCGTGCTGGCCGAATGACGAACGTGCTGCGGAGCGTTGGCTCGGAGCTCGTCGGCGTCATTGAGCACGACGGGGCGCGCCGCGTCGTGGCGGTCGTGCGTGTGGCGGCGGGGACCGAGGTGTACCGGATCGAGGGGGTTTCCAGCGTCACGCCAACGCGGCACTCCGTGCAGATTGGCACGGACATGCACGTCGATACGCCTGACGGGTGCAGCGACATCGAAATGCTCGACCAGTATTTCTGGCGCTATACCAACCATCACTGCGAACCCAACACGGTGTTGCGCGGACAGTCTCTCGTGGCGGTATGCGATATTGATCCGCTCGAAGATGTGACCTTCAACTACAACACCACCGAAGTTGCGATGGCGACGCCCTTTGACTGTCATTGCGGTGCTGTGCACTGTGCCGGGTCGATCCGGGGTGCGTCGGCGCTTACCCCGACGGACGCGGAACGACTAGCCCCGCTTCTGACGCCTCATATTCGGCGGTTCCTTTCGCGGCGCCCCCTGGCGTGAGCCGGAGGGGTGCCCGTTGTCCCACAAAGGGCGGAATCGACCGCTCCTGTGATATCGCGCGAAACCGTTGCGCGCCGTAGATTTGACCCATCGGCCGATCGTTTGATCGGCTACCAGAAATTACCCACACCCCCGGGGGACCATGCGACACGCTCTGATGTACGTCGGCGGCTTCGAACGCAATTTCAGCAAGCTCGTCCCGGGGGGCACGACGTTCGAAGGCACCGACGGACAGGTGCATACGTATCCCGAGTGGCCAGCGTCGGTGGACGGTCTTCGCATCAGCTATATGGAAAAGCACGGCAAGAAGTTCTGCGCCGTGCGCGTGGCTGACGGCAAGAACGACGTCGTGCTCAAAAACGAGCTCGTGCTCGTTCCGGGGACGCACTTCGGATTCGGCCTGCACCTGAGCGGTGAGCCGACGCCTGTGGACGACAGCGTTGCCATCATGACGCTCCTCGAGGACATCCTCAAGAAGAACGTCGAAGCGAGCGAAGAGCTGCTGCTCATTCGTACGCGCTTCAAGGCTGCGTTGGGCGGCAAGTAAGACAACCGGCGCGCGCCAGCCGCGCGCCTCGCTCGATACACCAACCGATACACCAACGACGCACAAAACACCGCGCCCCCACGCCGAATCAATCGGCGTGGGGGCGCGGTGTTTCTGTTGCTACCTCTGGAACTAGTACCGCGTCTTCGTCTTGCGCGGCACCTTGCCGCAGTTGGTCGGCCAGTTGGCCGGCCACGTGCCTGGCGACTTGTCACGCGCAATGAACACCGGATCTTCCGACGCGGCGTACACCATCATCGCGGCCAAAGTCGCGTTATGCTTGAGATCATCGAACGCGATTTTGTCGTACGTGTCGCGGTTCGTGTGCCAGGTGTACGTGCTGTAGTTCCAGCCTACCGCACCCATCCCAATCGACGGCGTACCGAAGCACGCAAACACGGCGCCATCGGTGCCGCCGGGGTTGCCAGTGGGCACATCATTGAAGCTCCAGCCCACCACGTTCGCGCTCATGCTGTCGGTAAAGAAACTCGGCAGCTGACCATACCAGCTCTTGAGATGCGGCCCGATGGCGGTGAGGCCAGACGACGACAGCGAGGTGACGCGTCCCGTGCCGTTGTCCTGATTGAACAGCGCCTGCAGCCCCTTCATCACTTCGGGGTGGTCCTCGGTAAACGCCGTGGAGCCATTGAGTCCCTGCTCCTCGCTCGCCCAGTGGCCAACGAGAATCGTGCGCTTTGGCTTCGGATACACGGTCTTGAGAATGCGCATCGCTTCCATCGCCATCAGCGTGCCGGTGCCGTTGTCCGTTGCGCCCGACGAGCCGTCCCACGAGTCAAAGTGCGCGGAGAGCATCACATACTCTTCCGGCTTCTCGGTGCCCTTGATCATGCCAATCGTATTGAACGCCGGCTTTTCGCCGAGCGCCTGCGCCTCGAGGTCGAGACGCACCATCGGCTTCTGTTTGTTGTCGGCGAGGCGATACACGAGGCCGTAGTCTTCGCACGTCAGCGTGACGGCGGGCGCAACGGTGTTATACGTCTCAAACACCTCGATCACGCCCCAGCCGCCGGCACCGCCAGGGCCACCACCAAATCCACCGCGGCCCTGCGCCGCAGCTGGATTGTTCGCGGCCGGCCCACCACCACGCATGCTGCCAGCGCCCGGCGCAGCTGCGCCGCCACGCCCGCCACCAGCGCCGCGCCCACCACCCGCACCACCAGCACCGGCGGCGGCGAACGGATTGGCGAACCCGCTCAACTTGTTGCGCGACGAAATCATGCCGACAACGCCGGCCTTCTCGAGACGCAGACCGAGCGTTCCCGTGCCGAGCGCGAGCGTGTAGCCGGTGCCGCGATACATCTTGGTGCTGTCGGCTCGGCCATCGGGGCCCGTCATCACGGCCCACTCGCGCTGCAGTTCAGCGATCGTGGTGTCCATGCGTGCCTTCGATTCCGGCGTCGCGAACTTGATCCAATCTTCCGACGGACGGCAGGTGGGGAATGCCGGCGAGAGCAACACAATCTTGCCCTTGGCCTTCGGCAACCACTTCACGAATTCTGTGCTGTCCTTGAACTTCGGCAGCACAATCGCTTCGGCGGTCACTGGCTTTCCCTTGGTGCCGGGGCTCCAGGAGAGCATCGTCCCTTCAAGCGACCGCACGCGCGGTTGCATGAGATCAATATGAGATGTGCCGCGCTTCCAGCCGCGCCACGTGCCGTAGTTATCGCGCTTGGCGTCGATGCCCCACGATTTGTACTGGCCAATCACCCAGTCGCTCGCGGACAGAAGTCCGGGGGCGCCGGTCAGGCGGGGTCCGACGGAATCGAGCAACGTCTGAGCGAGCGACTGGACATGCGAGCTGTCCATGCCGAGGCGCCAGATGCGCTGAATGGTCGCGTCCGACGACTGGGCGGCGAGCGGCGCCGCGCCGAGGAGCGCGAGGGCGAGCGTGCTGGTGACTTTGCGAAAGTTTGTCATAGGTCGATGGGTGAGACGGTACGGCTGCGGAAACGTCACTATCAATCCTACGGAAAAAACGACGGCTCTGCTGGAGCCGGCGGTCGGTTACGGCGTCTTGCTGATCCGCTGGAGCATCTGCTGCAGCTGGGGATTGTTCGGCTGAATGGCAATCGCCTTCTTGAGCGCGTCCAAGGCGGCCACGGTGTCGCCGCTTGCCAGAGAGATCTGCGCCATCGACTGGTAGGTCGGCGACGACTTTTCGTAGAACTCGAGGTTCAGCTTGAGCAGCGCAAGCGCGGCCGGGCGCTGGTTGGCCTGCGCGAGTTCGTTGGCAGCGCGGGCGAGCGAGGTTTCTCCAAAATCGTACGCCGCGCTGCCGAAGTACTTGGCCCGCAATTCACGGTACAAAGCTGTGGCCGAGTCAGCGCCCTTGGCTTCCACCGCGCCGGCGAGTGCCGAGCGCAGCGACTGCGGCTTGGCCAGCCCGTGATGACAGGTTTCGCAGGTGACGCTATTGCGCGCGCCAAACGTGCGGCCGGTAAGCGGCAGATACTTACCGTTGATGTCCATCATCATCTTGAGCATTTCACGGGCGACTTTCTTTTCTTCCTTGCTGTCGGCGGCGTAATCGAGCGGCGGTCCACCGCGTCCACCAGCTGGGGCAGCAGCGTTGGCGTCCACCGCGTGGCAATGGTCGCAGCGCACACCGAGGGCGGCCGTAAAGCCGTTCATCGCCGCCGTGATCTGCTGACGCGGCGTGTCCTTGGGAAATACCTGCAGGTTCTTGGGTGGCTCACCGCCGCGTCCACCCTGCGCGAGCAGCAGGACTGGCGTGGCGAGGAGCGTGAGCGATGCGAGCGACACTCGGCGAAACAGGGACATGGGCAGGGTCCGGAGGGGAGTGAAGGGGGGGCTATGCAGTGAGCGGCCGGCGGCGAACTCGACGAAACGTATCCAGCGCGTTCGCCACGAGCATCCCCGCGAGCAACCAATACGCCGCGCCAATCCACATAAATGCCGCATACGCGACGACACCGATGCCGGTGCCATAGATGAGTTGATCGCGATCGCGCGGCGGTGAGGTTGGCGGGTCAGTGACCATGAATAGTGCGAAATAGAGCGCCGCGTGTAAATCCGGCGCCCGGTACAATTCGGCCACATGGGCCGGATTGACGGCAAAGGCTGTGAGCGTAATCAACAGGTAGTAGCTACCGAGAAACCCAAGGACGATGGGCGCCTTGTTCACTTTCCAGGTAATGAACGCGCCGGTCGCGACGAGCAACAACAGCCACGGGGTGGCCATCTCTGGAAGGGCGCCCCACCAGCTCTGGCCGGAATCGAACACGTAGAATGTGGCCACGAGTCCGAACGCAGCGGGATTGAAAATATTCGCCTTGCCCACGCGGAACAAATACTTACTGACGACGCCCACGCCTGCCGTGACCGCCGCGATGTACCACGGTTCGTGCGGACTCAGAATGGCGGCCACGATCATGCCGGTGATGAGCGCGCCGTCGGGAAACACCCAGCGCTTGTGCCGCCAGCGCAGGAGCGGTGCATCGAGGAGCATCGCGGCGGCAATGGCGCCGCAGAATCCCGGGGCCACCAAGGCCAGTCCCTCACCGATCGCCGCAATGCCCGTGAGCACCGACAAGATGATGATGAGCAGTCCCTTTGGCGTGCGGAAGAAGCGCCTAACGTTCATCGGCCCCCGCTACGAGCGGCGGATCAAAGCGGTGGACATCGCGCAATCCGGACGTCTCAAATCGTTCGATCGACGGCGTGACTAACAGGCCGTCCACGTCGTGGGTGTTGAGAAACGCCAATCCGGGCGCAGCTCCTAGCACAAAGGCCGTGGTGGAGAACGCATCGGCGACCATCGCGGTTGGCGCGATCACCGTGGCGCTCGCGACCGTGGTCGCGCCCACTTTGGCGCGCGGGTCAATCAGATGGTGCCGTGTAGGATCGACGGGGCTCAAGCGTTCGTAGTCGCCGGAGGTGCACACGGCCGCATTCGAGACACGCACGGTCTCAATGAGCGTACCCTCGATGCGCGGGTGCCGGATGCCGACGCTCCATGGCTCGCCAGCCGCATTGCTCCCGCCAAAGTATCCGTCGCCGCCGGCGTCGATTGCAAAGTTTTCAAAGGGTTGGAGCTCGCGCGCGGCCATGTCCACCGCGAGTCCCTTTGCGACGGCGCCGAGATCGAGCACAAGCGGGCGGCGAATCGTGATCGTGCGCCGCTCACGATCCAGCACGACGTCGCGATACGTCGCGTCTGGGTCGACTTCAAACGGCGTCTGCACGAGTGTGCCGCTCTGATAATTTCGGTTGAACCCGAGTGTCGACAGGCGGTGCCCGACGGTCGGGTCGAACGCACCGCCGGAATCTTCGGCAACGGCGAGCGCAAAGCCCACGGCCTCATACAGGAGGTCCCTGACCTTCACGGTCTCACCCACGCGCGTCGACAGCTGGGCCAGTTCGCTGCGCGGGTCAAAGCGGCTGCACACGTCGGTGACTCGCTCAAACCATCGATCCGCGCGCGCAATGGCCGCCGAGCGTTCGGCGCGTGCAATGGCGGTATGGCCGGGGCCCACGATCTGAATGGTGACCGTCGTCCCCATTCGCGCCGTGGTCACAACGAGGGATTCGGTCACCGAGCGAGCTTCAGCGCTTCGACCACGGCATAGTAGAACGCATTCACGCTCTGCGTTGCGCCGGACACGTAATCCACTTCTGGGCTCTGGCGGAGCGCCACCTGCGCTTGCAGATGCCAAATCCACGAGCAGGAATAGCGGGTGAGGCACTGGGCGATGCGGGCGGCAAAAATGTGTCCGTCGCGAATCTCAACCGAGGCCTGAATATCGCCGTGCCGCGACGTTCCCCAGCCGTAGTAGGTGCCGTCCTTGTACGGCCCGCGCTCGCCCTGGGCCGCCGAGGTGGTGCTGTCAGCCGCCGATGTTGATGCTGGGGCAGTGGAGTTCGTGGAGTTGTTGGTACTGCTAGTTCCGTTCACTGGCGCGACCGGGGCAGTGGCTTTGTTTGCCGCCGCCGAGGAATCCGTGTGAGCCGCTTTCTTTGGCGAGGTGGTCGTCGCGACCGTCGGTGTCGTCGCGGGAGCAGTCGTTGCGCTGGGCGCGACGACTGCCGTGGACGCGGGTTGACCGGTTGTGGGGGGCGCCGAGGCAGCGGCGCCCTTCGCGACCCCATTCGGCGAACTCACTCCCGACCCAGCCGGCGTAGCGGCCTGCTCCACGCGCGGCGGCTCGGCGGCTGGCCGGCGCGCGCCCGTTTCCTGCGCGAACAGCTGCGCCGCCGCCTGCGTACGCATGTAGCCCGCCGCGTAGATCGTAAAGACCGCGGCGGAACCGAGTGCGACGAGGTTGTTCTTGCGCTTTTTGCTCACAATCGGGATCCTGGGCGCGTGTCCACTACGGGGGCCGCAGTCCGAAACTTACGTGACACACGGTGATTAGGTACGCGGGAGCAGGCTCTGGCGCTGAGTGCACGGTGCCACGGCCCCCGCTTTCACGAATCCGGCGACTGTGCCATCGTTCACCTATCCTCCAACCCCACCCCCCGACATGCCCATCACCCGCGTCAACGAGTTTCACGCCCTTCCAGAAAAAGCCGCCGATCTGCGCACCTTTCTTCAGGAGGTCGTCTTGCTCATTGAGGACGCGCCGGGGTGCATCAGCGTGACACTGTTTGCGCACCACGATGATGTCACCCGCTTTGCGATCATCGAAGAGTGGCAGAGTATCGACGCGCATCAGGCGTCGGTGACACACATTCCGTCTGAGAAAATCAACGAAGTGCGCACCCTCATCGCCGAACCTCCCAAAGGCGTGTACTATCAGGCCATCTGAGAGTTCATAGCACCTCGCGCTACGTCGTATTCACTGATGTCAGGGAGTTCTCGCATGTCACGTGCCACGCGTTTGTTCGCGACTGTTGTGCTGTCGATGCTGGCCGCGCGCACGCTCGTCGCACAGCAGTCGCCAAGCTACGAAGCGTACGCCATTCAGTACGGCACGCTCGCCAACTTTCCCGTGCGCGGCCTTGTGGCCGGCGCAGACACGGCGCGACGCATCGACGTGGCGGCAATGGTGTGGCTGCTCAAAGCGCCGGGCGGTCGCACGGTGTTGGTGGACGCGGGGTTCTATCGCGATGAGTTCATGGCACGGTGGAAGCCGGTGAACTATGTGCGCCCATCACAAGCGGTCGAGGCGTTCGGTGTCCCGGCCGGAAGCGTGACCGATATCATTGTCTCACACGTGCACTGGGATCACGCCGACGGCATTGATCTCTTTCCCAACGCGCGCATTTGGATTCAGCGCGCCGAGTATGAGTACTATGTGGGGCCCAGTGGGGAGGCGCTGCAGTCGGGCATCACGGCGAGTGACGCGGCAATGTTCGCCCGATTGAAAGCCGCGGGCCGCGTGACGCTTGTGGAAGGGGACGATCAGGAGCCAATCCCCGGCATTCGGGTGTACACGGGCGGCCGTCACACGTACGCGTCGCAGTTCGCCTCGGTGCGCACGCGTGCCGGGACGGTCGTGATCGCTTCGGACAACTGCTATTTGTACGAGAATCTTGAGAAGCACGCCGCGATTGCGCAGACCTTCGACGCAGCGTCAAACCTCGCCGCGCAGGCGCGTATGGCGACGATTGCGACATCGCCCAAGCTCATCGTGCCGGGTCACGACCCCGCTGTGTTCCTGCGCTTTCCGATCGTCAAGCCGGGCGTCGCGCGCATCGACTGAGGGCGACGGAAGACAGCGCGCTAGATGCGCCCGTCGCGCTAGATGCGCCCGATGCGCTAGATGCGGTAGATCGTGATCACCGTATCGTCGATCACGCGACGCTCCGCAGCCTTCGGCACTTTGGGCATCACGTGCGCGAGTTCGTGCTCGACCGCGAGCACGCGCGAAAACTTACGCGTCCGCCAGCTGCCAATCACATGGTCAAGCATTTTTGAACCGTACGGCGGATCCGCGAACGCAATGTCGTAGCGTCCGGTCTCCAACTCGGCGGCAAAGGGAACCGCGTCCTTTTTGAAGACGCGCGTCTGATCCTTGAGCCGAAAGAGCCCAATGTTCGCTTTGAGCGCGTGTAAACTCGACGGGCGCGTCTCCACAAAGTCCGCGGTCCGCGCGCCACGCGAAATAGCCTCAATAGCCAGCGCCCCCGTGCCAGCGAACAGCTCAATCACCCGCGCGTCCTTGAGGTCGGCTGCCAGCAGATCGAGCATCGCCCCGCGCACATTCTCCGCCGTGGGGCGCACGCGAAAATCCAATGGCGACGTGAGGTCGCGACCCGTGAACTTGCCTTTGAGGATTCGCACGAGCGAGTACGGAAGTGAGAAGACGGCCTGTGGTGCCCCAGCGGGTAACCGACGTGCCGCGTACTAATTGCATAGTACCGTATGGACGCACCGCGTCCAAGGACGCACTCTTAGGAATACCTCTGCTGAGGATACTTCCGTATGAAGCTCATACTCCGTCCGCTCGCGGCGACCGCCGTGCTCCTGCTTGCCTCCGTTCAGCCGGCCGCCGCGCAGCGCGGTGGCGGAATGCCCGACAGCCTGCAAGCCAAACGCTGGGCTGTCGAAAACGAACTGAAGTCGATCGCTGTTGTTGAACGCAAAGTGATGATCCCGATGCGCGACGGCGTGCGCATTGCCGCCGACATCTACTATCCCAAAAACGCCTCGGAAAAATATCCGGCGATTTGGGTGCGCACGCCCTACAACTTCAACTACTGGGACGTCGCCAACGGCGTACCACGCGATATGAGCGCCGCGCTCACCGCCGTCAAACGCGGCTACGCGTTTGTGGACATGCAAGAACGCGGGCACTTCTTCTCCGAGGGGAACTACGACATCCTCGGCGCCCCGATCTCCGACGGCGACGACGAACTCAACTATCTCACCTCGCGTCCGTGGTCCAACGGCAAGGTGGGCACTACCGGTTGCTCTTCAACCGCCGAATGGCAGCCGGCCGTGGCCTCGCTTGGGAACAAGGGCTTCACCGCGATGAATGTGCAGGGCTTTGGCGCCGGCGTCGGCAAGGTTGGCCCGTACTACGAAATGGGCAACTGGTATCGCGGCGGTGCCGTGCAGATGCTGTTCATTGACTGGCTCATGGGCGAGCAGAATCAGGTGCGCCCCATGTTCCCACGCAACACGTCGCAGGAAGATCTCATTCGCGTGTCCAAGTCGTTTGACCTCGCGCAGCACCTGCCGCCGGTGGATTGGGCGAAAGCGTTCTGGACGTTGCCAACGATTGATCTCATCAAGGCCGTCGACGGCCCGCACGGCGTCTTTGCCGATTCCATGCCCGTGGCCAGCGGCGGCGCAATGATGAAGCGCACGCCCAATGATCCGGCGTGGCGTAAGGGCGGACTCTGGCACGAGAACATGGCCATCAACATTCCGGGCCTCTGGTTCATGTCCTGGTACGACGTGTCCGTGGGACCGAACCTCGCGATGTTCAACCACGTCCGCAAAACCGCCAAGGGCGCAGCCGCCAATCAACAGTGGGCGGTTATCGCACCCGTGGCGCACTGCTCGTACACCCGCGCCACGGAGCACACGGTGGTGGGCGAACGCGATATGGGCGATGCCCGACTCGCGTATCAGGAACTCACGTATGAGTTCTTTGATCGCTTCCTCAAGGACAAGCCCGTGGCCGCGATGGATACGGTGCCGAAGGTTCGCTACTACGTGATGGGGCTCAATCAGTGGAAGACCTCGGACGTCTGGCCGCCCAAGGACGCCGTCCCGATGACCTTCCACCTCGGTAGCGAAGGCAACGCCAATACGCTGAAGGGCGACGGTGTGCTCTCGACCATCGCGCCCAAGACCGACAAACCCGACAAATTCTCCTACGATCCCAAGAACCCCGTGATGTCGTACGGTGGCAATGTTTGCTGCCAAGGGAACGCGGTGGTGGCCGGATCGATGGACCAAAGCAAGATGGAAACGCGGCCGGACATCCTTGTGTATACGACAGAAGCGTTCAAGGAAGGGATGGAGTTGAGCGGGCCGATTATTCCCACGCTCTATGTGTCGTCCGACGCCAAGGATACGGATTTCACCGTCAAGGTGATTGACGTGTACCCCGATGGCCGCGCGTACAACTTGGATGAGTCCATTCAGCGCATGCGCTATCGTGACGGCTACGACAAGCCCGAAGTGTGGATGGAAAAAGACAAGGTGTATAAAGTCACGCTGCAACCGCTCAACACGAGCAACTACTTTGCGCCCGGCCACAAGCTGCGCATTGAAGTGACGAGCTCCAACTTCCCGCGCTTCGACCGCAACCTGAACACCGGCGGCAAGAACTGGAACGAAACCGAGCCTGTGGTCGCGCACAACGTGGTGCACCACTCGGCGCAGTATCCGTCGGCACTCACGGTGACCGTGGTCAAGGGGACGATGCCGATCGTCCCGTGATCGGAAGGTGAGATGAAGTCCATCGTGCGCTGATCCTCAAGCACGGCGGACCGTCCTCAACGGCAATACTCGAGCGGCGCCCCGAATCTTCGGCGGCGCCGCTCGTGCATGCGGGGGATCGATCACACCGAGCGGAAACCACCCGCCGCTCGGCGCTCTTCCATCGGAGTGCCTCCTCCCCACATCTTTTTACTATGTCCGAATCCCTCGACCGCCTCTGGGCCGACGACCGCCACTGGCTCGCCGGCCGCATTTACGTGTGCAAAGACGACCCGCGCCTCGTGGTGCGCGGGCGCCGCTTGTTCGCGTTCTACACGCTGAATTTCGCGCACAAAGCGTCGTATCTGGTGATGCTGCTCAATATTGTCATCATCGGCGGTGGCCTGCTGGTCGTGAAAATGATGCGCGCCTCAACCACCACATCGCTCATCACGATGTTCGGCGCGTTCGCGGCAGTCATGCTCTTTCAGGCACTACTCGCGCGCTCGGTCGAGTGACGTCGCGAACCGGCGAGCGAAACGATTGACACCGTTTGGTCTGGCAAACGGAGCCCGAGCACCCTACCATCACACCATGACCAACTTCCTCAAACTCTACGGCGTCGCCTTTCTCACCTTCTGCGCGCTCGATTTCACCTGGCTCGGCTTTGTGGCCAGCGGGTTTTACAAGAATCAAATGGGCCACCTGATGCGCCCCGACGTCCAATGGGGCGCGGCTATCGCGTTTTACCTCATTTACATCGCCGCCGTCATCGTGCTGTGCGTGCAACCGGCCATTGAACGGCAGTCGCTGAGCCGAGCGCTCGGGTTCGGCGCGCTCTTTGGCCTCGCGGCCTACGCCGCGTTCGACCTGACCAGTTTGGCGCTCCTCAAAGACTTTCCCGCTCGCGTGGCCGTGGTCGATCTCGCCTGGGGCACCATTCTCACCGCAACCGTCTCCGGCGTTGCGTACGTGCTAGCAGGCAAAATCACCGTTTAGCCCCTCGGCGGGTGTAGTTTTCAGGATGATAAAGTCTAAGGAAGTTCCCGTGGCCGCTGGATTTAGCGCCCTCGGTCTCGATGAGCGCGTGCTCAAGACACTTACGGGCCTCGGGTACGAAGAACCGACCGCCGTACAAGAAGCCACAATTCCTCCGCTGCTTGCTGGCCGTGACGTCCTCGGGCAGGCTGCCACCGGCACCGGCAAGACAGCGGCGTTCGCACTGCCGCTCATCCATCTCATTACGCCAAACGCAGTCCCGCGCGAACGCACCACGGGACTCGTGCTTGTTCCCACGCGTGAACTGGCCATGCAGGTGGCCGAAGCGATTCACAAGTACGGACGCGACCTGGGCGTGAGCGTCATGCCGGTCTACGGTGGCGCGCCGATGGAATCGCAGATTCGCTCGCTCAAGCGTGGCGTCGATATTGTGGTCGCCACACCGGGACGCGCGCTCGATCATATCAACCGCAAAACGCTCCACCTCGGCCATCTCAAAATGGCCGTACTCGACGAAGCCGACGAAATGCTCGACATGGGCTTCGCCGAAGATCTCGAAGCCATTCTCAAGGCCACGCCGGAGATTCGCCAGACGGCGCTGTTCAGCGCCACCTTGCCGTCGCGCATTCAGGCCATTGCGCGCGCGCACCTGCGCGACCCGATCGTCGTGACCATCGACCGCAGCGTCTCGCCCGAAGTTGAAGCGGCGCGCGTGCGTCAGCTGGCCTACATCGTGCCGCGCCCGCACAAGATTGCCGCGCTTGGTCGCGTGCTCGACGTGGAACAGCCCACCTCAGCCATCGTCTTCTGCCGTACGCGCGGTGACGTGGACGCGCTCACCGAAGCGCTCGGCGCACACGGCCAGCGCGCCGAAGCGTTGCACGGTGGATTGAGCCAAGATCAGCGCGATCGCGTGATGAAGAAGTTCCGCGCCAAAAAAACGGATCTGCTCGTGGCCACCGACGTGGCCGCGCGCGGCCTCGACGTGAAGCACGTCAGCCACGTCATCAACTTTGACGTGCCCGCCGACGCCGAAGCGTATGTGCACCGCATTGGTCGCACGGGGCGCGCCGGACGAGAAGGCGTGGCGATTACCTTCGCCGAGCCGCGCGAACACCGCCTGCTGCGCAACATTGAGCGCGCCACCAAGCAGAAGATTGAGATTTCCGAAGTCCCGACGATCGCCGATCTCAAGGCCAAGCGCCTGGAGCTCACGCGCGCCTCGGTGCGCGATGCGGTGATGTCAGGCGGACTCGATATGTATCGCAAGGTGGTGGAGTCACTCGCCGCTGAGTTGGATGTGATGGATATTGCGGCGGCGGCGATCAAGCTTGTTGAAAATCGCCGCGGGGAAGATGAGCCGGAAGAAATTCCGCTCGCCTCGCGTGTGTCCGTGGGCGCCATTGCGCGCCCCGTGCGCGGCGCGCGCGTTTCAACGGAAAAGAACCCGCGTCCCACGGACGGCTCCAAGCGTCCGCGTGGCGTGCCGAAGCCAGCGTGGGAACCCGTACGCCTGTTCATCGGCGGCGGACGCAAGGCCAAGATCCGGCCGGGCGATCTCGTGGGCGCCATCACCGGTGAGCTCGGCATCGATTCGTCGAACATCGGCGCTATTGCCATCTCCGATCGGTTCTCCACGGTGGAAGTGCCGTCCGACATTGCCGACACGGTGATTGCCGCACTCGGCGCAGCCACTATCAAGGGCAAGAAGCTGCTCGTCCGTCGCGATCGCGCATAAGCGGAACTGGGGAACGCCCGGCTCACGCCGGGCGTTCTTTCTTTAAATAGGCCCCCGCATCGAGAGGAATCTCCGTGTCTATTCGTCCCGTCAAACGCGTCGTTCAAGCACAGCCTACAATGGAAGGCGCCGGCGTACACTTGCGGCGTGCCTTTGGCTTTGGTGAGACCAACGACTTCGATCCCTTCCTGTTGTTCGATGACTTCCGTGGCGATCGGCCGCAGGACTATCTGGCCGGTTTTCCCTGGCATCCGCATCGCGGCATCGAGACTATCACCTACGTGCTCGCCGGTACCGTGGCGCACGCCGATAGTCTCGGCAACACCGGCGCCCTTGGTGCGGGTGACGTGCAGTGGATGACGGCCGGCAGCGGCATTCTGCATCAAGAAATGCCCACCGGCGATGCCGCCGGTCGCATGCACGGCTTTCAGTTGTGGGCCAATCTGCCATCGTCGCTCAAAATGAGTACGCCGCGCTATCAGGACGTGCAGTCGCAACACATTCCCGAAGTGATTGACGACGACGGCACGCGCGTGCGCGTGATCTGCGGCGACTTCTGGGGCAAGTCTGGCCCCGTCGATGGCATTGCCGCCGATCCGCGGTACCTCGATGTCTACATTCCGCCGGGCACGCGCAAGACGTTGCCGGTGGAGACGTACCGTCACGCCTTTGCGTATGTCTTTGACGGCAAGGGTTCGTTCCGCGCCGCGTCCACGCCGCAGAACGTGCGCACGGAAGATGGTGATGCCACCGACACGGTGACCGATGAAAATGGCAATCGCTCACTCGTGCTCTTTGACAGTGGCGACGAAATCACCGTACAAACGCGTGACGAGGGGATGCGCTTTCTCCTCGTGTCTGGGAAGCCACTCGAAGAGCCCGTGGCGTGGTACGGCCCCATTGTGATGAACACCAAGGAAGAGCTGCGCCAAGCGGTCAGCGAGCTACGCGACGGTACATTTATTAAGCACGCCTGATCGCTCGGTACATATTCGCACAAACGGACGCGCGCATGGCACAGGAACGGGCACAGACATTCGGCGAAGAAATCGCCAACAGCATCACGCATGGCGCCGGCTTGGTGGCCGCGATCGTCGCGGCGCCGGCGCTGATTGTGGTGGCGGCGCACACGCATGATGTGTGGCGCATTGTCACGGCAAGCATGTATGCCACGACACTGGTGCTGCTCTACGCCACGTCCACGCTGTACCATGCCTTTCCGCACGTCACAATGCCGCGCACCAAGGCCGTGTTTCAACGGCTCGATCACGCGGCCATTTATTTGTTGATTGCTGGCACCTACACGCCGTTCGTGCTCGTGGATTTGCGCGGGCCATGGGGCTGGTCGCTGTTCGGTGTGGTGTGGGGGCTCGCGGCTTTTGGCGTGACACTCAAAAGCGTGTTTGGCGCGCACCGTCTGCCGGCGATTTCCACCGCAGTGTACGTCGGCATGGGTTGGCTCGCGGTGGTTGCGTTCAAGCCGATGCTCGCGCACGTGAGCCACGATGCGCTCCGCTGGCTGTTCATTGGCGGCGCGTGCTACACGGTGGGCGTCGTGTTCTTTGTGTGGGAGCGCGTTCGTTACAGCCACGCGGTATGGCATCTGTTTGTGCTCGCCGGCAGTGTGAGTCACGCCTGGGCAATCCTCGGCTACGTTCTGCCGCTGCACGCATAACAGTGCGGTGCCGCCGCGCGCTGTGGAGGCGCGGTAGTTACGGACGACTCCCGGCTGTGGTGACGCTCATCGCAACCAACTGCAGACGATGGGCGGTGGCGGCGTCCATCCCTTCCATCGGTGGCAATCCCACCGGTGTACCGCCGAACAACGTCACGTAAAACAGGCAGGCCGCGAGATAACTCCCTTCGCGCGTCGGATGACTGCCGTCGGCAATCCACAGTTGCAGATTCGGGAACGCAGCGCGCGCGGCCGTCCACGCAGCGCCCACGGGTACAACGGTGGCCTCTGTTTCCGCGCCAATCTCTGCATATGCCGCGTCGATGGCCGACTGCATCGAACTGAAATCCGGATAACCAAACTGGCCCATCCCATCGCGGCGCGCCCACGTATTGAACAGCAACAGCCGCGCATGGCGCGCCCGTACGACGTCCGCGAGCTGGCGCACGGCAGGATACATCGTCTGTTCGCGCGACGCGCGCACCGCAGGCACCACGCTCTGTTCTTGGAGTACCACCGCCGTCCACGCATCGGCCGCAAGCGCGGCACGCGTCTCCGCTGACTCGGCATGTTGCGCCAGCGTTTGCCCGCCGGGCGCTAGCGCGCGGACGACGATGTGATGATGTCGCGCAGTCGCCATCGCTTCGACAATGCCGGCGAGATTGTTCGCGCTGGTGTAGCTATTTCCAATAAACAACACGCGCTGTTCCACCTTCGGCGCGCGGCACGCGGTGAGCAGCAGCACGACGAGCAGTCGCGCCAGCGCGCCCGCGAATGGCCGTTGCGCGTTCAGCGGCGCTCCCATACCGCAGGGTCTTCAAGGCCGAGCACCCACACGGAATAGCCGCGCAGTCCGTACTGCTTTACGAGCGCGACTTTTTCGTTGAACGAACGCGCGTCCTCAACGAACACCAACTGATTGACGCCATCTTCGTCCCAGAGCGCATAGTAGTTTTTCTGGCGCTCGTCCCAAGTTGGCGTGATGCCGCTGCGCGCGAGTACTCCCATCGCGGTGCGATATGACACGTCACGCCCCGTCGTACGCGGCCCTGTTTTGGCGTCGAAGGTCGGATACCACCAATCTGAGTAGGCCGCCACGCCGAGTGAGATCTTTTGCGGCGGAACGCCTTGGGCCAGTACGAACTTGAGGCCGCGCTCCATCCAGGTGTAGCCTGCGACGGGTCCCGGTGTAGAGCCACCGGTGTGCTGCGCGTAGGTCATATACGACAAAAAATCCATCGCGTCGGCGAGCGCTTTGTAATCGTATGCGCCGCGCCAGTTGTCAAAAATCCACGCGTGGTAGGGCGTTTGGCCCGCGAGGTCCGACGACCGTGGCACCACCGCCGCGGAGAGTGAGCATTTAGCCGCGTGGAGCGAGTCGGCCATTTCGCGCGAAAAGGCGGTAAAGGCGTCGCGATCTTGAATGTGGATGTTCTCAAAATCGAACTGGATTCCGTCAAAGCGGTTATCTCGGCAGAGCGCCGTGATTGAGCGAATGGTCCGTTTGCGGGCATCCGGGTGCGTGAGGATCCGGTGCATCGTGGGCTGATCAAACCCCGGGTTCATCACCAAGGGAATGATCTTCACTCCCTTAGCGCGGGCCGTCTCCACCAACCGGCGATCGATGCTTCCCCAAATGGTGCCCGTGCTGTCCACGAAGTACACCTGCGGCGACACAATCGAAATCCTGTCCGCGTGCGCAATAAAGGCCTGGACGCTTTCCTCCGATGCCGTGGCGTACCAGAGCGCCTCGGGGCGCGCTTGTGCGGAGGCAAGCGAGGTGAAGGCGGCGAAACCGCACACGAGTAGAGCACCAACGCGCGAGGGGAGCATAAACCGGTCGAAAAAGGGGAGCGAGGGGTCGGTCTTTGACGCTTGGGGTCGGTCTCTCAAGCTGTGGCAGGACCACCGTCGCCCGCAACCACGCGGCGTCCAGCAACCGGGCCGCGCCTCGTCTGCTGGCCGACCCTCCGTTGCCGCCCTACATTCAGAGAATGACACGCCTCTGGAAGGGGATGGGAATTGTGGTTGGCGCGGTCGTGGTGCTGATCGCGGCGTTTGTATTTAGCGCGTGGGCGCCTGACCGCACGGTCGCCGAACTCGCCCCGCGTTGGGCGCCACCCCCGTCGCAGTTCATTACGGTCAACGGCCTCGCGATGCATCTGCGCGATGAAGGCCTTCGCGACGATTCTCTCCCGCTGGTGTTGCTGCACGGTACATCGGCGAGCCTGCACACATGGGACGGGTGGACGAAGGCGCTGGCCCCCACGCACCGTGTGATCCGCCTCGACTTGCCGGGCTTCGGCCTCACCGGCCCGACCCCCGACAGCGATTACGCCATGCCGGGCACCCTCGCTTTTCTCGCGGGCTTGCTCGACTCGCTGCATGTGACGCGCGCCATCTTCATCGGCAACTCTATGGGAGGCGCGGTTGCCACGTCGTTCGCCATCGCTCATCCGGAGCGCGTCGCCAAGCTCGTGTTGGTCGATGCGGCCGGCTATCCGATGCGCTCCACGTCGGTCCCCATCGGCTTTCGGATTGCGCGCTCGCCTTTGCTCAGCACGCTCATGCGGAAGGTGCTGCCGCGGTCGATTGTCGAGTCGAGCGTGCGCAATGTGTACGGCGATCCGTCGAAGGTCACACCGGAACTCGTCGATCGATTCTACGAACTCACGTTGCGCGCCGGCAATCGCGCCGCTGTATCGGCGCGCTTTCAGCAGGCACCGTCGGACAGCTTCTCCAACGACATCAAGTCCATCCACGTGCCCACCCTCATTCTCTGGGGCACGCTCGATCATCTCATTCCGCTCGAGAACGCCGAACGCTTTCATCGCGACATTGCCGGCAGTACCGTCGTCACCTTCGACGGGCTCGGGCATGTGCCGCATGAAGAAGATCCGGCGCGGAGCATCGTGGCTGTTCAAGAGTTCCTGCGTGGTCGCCCATAACTCCAGCGTCCCGCCCCGGTTGTCCGTACTGTGTTCAACGACCCACCTGCGAGGCCCGATGTTCATGTTCCGACGCGCCGCATCTGTGTTTTCGGCGCTGCTACTCACCTCTGCCATCGCTGCGGCGCAGTCCAAGCCGACCGTGGCCCAGTTTCTCTCGCCGGCTTCGCCGCTTGAGCTCACTTCTGCGCATGGCGCCGATCGCATTGCCTGGATGGCCTACGAACAGGGCATGCGGAACGTGTACACCGCAGCGGCTCCCGACTTCAAGCCAGTGCGGCTGACCAAGTTCCTCGCGGACGACGGCAGCGACCTCACCAATGTCGAACTTTCACACGACGGCACCATCGCGGTCTTCGTGCGCGGTTCGGCACCCAACCGTGTGGGGTGGATCGCCAATCCGTCGCACGACCCAAACGGCGCGGAGCGCGCCATATGGGCGATCAAGACGAGTGGCGGCCCGGCCTGGCGCGTTGCGGAAGGTGGCGCGCCCGTGCTCTCGCCCGATGGCAAATGGGTGCTCTTCGTAAAGGACGGTCAGATCTACCGCGGCCGCGTGATGGGCGACGGCCCCAAGAGCGCGATGGACACCGGCGGCATTCCGTTCATTAAGGAATGGGGGCGCAACGGCAATCCGCGCTGGTCGCCCGATGGCTCCAAGATTGTGTTTACGAGCGACCGCACGGACCATGGGTTCGTGATGATCTATGACATGAAAACGCGCCACGTGACGTATGTGTCGCCAAGCGTGGATTGTGATGTGAGCCCCACCTGGAGCGCCGACAGCAAACGCATTGCGTTTCTGCGCCGTCCTGGCACGCCGTTCGGCAATCAGACGCAGCAGGGAGGCGGTGGCATCGGCTTTCCGCAGGGCACCGCGTACAATCCCAGCGCGCAGGCCGCGGGTCGTGGTGGCTTCGGCGGTGGCTGTGGCGGCGGTGGTGGTCGTGGTGGTGGCGGTGGTGGACGCGGTGCGGTGGCGTCGGCCGATTCAAGCGTCGGCCGCGGCGTGCGCTCGCCGGGCTTCTACAGCGCCACCTTCCGTGGTGGCTACAACCTCTCGCTGATGGTGGCCGATGCCACGACCGGCGACGCCAAGGAAGTCTGGCACAATCAGCCCAATGACCGCCTCTACAACGCCATCAACAACATTCAGTGGGCCGGCGACCATGTCATCTTCCCGCTGAATCCACCCAACGATGAATTCGAGCGCTACTACTCGATTCCGCTCGCCGGTGGCGATCCCATCCAGTTGACCACCACCAATGGTCTGGTGGAAGATGCGACTATGGTCGCGCTTTCCAGCGACGGCAAAACGTTCTACTACAGCACGAATGCCAGCGATATCGAACGCCGTCACATCTGGGCGGTGCCGACGTCGGGTGGCACCCCGCGCCAAGTTTCCACGGGGCGCGGCATCGAAGTGTATCCGGCGCCGCTCGCCAGCGGGAAGCAAATGGCCGTCGTGTATTACGACTACAAAACACCGGCGTCGATTGCGCTCGTTCCCACAGCCGGCGCAGCGCCCAAGACCATCTTCCCAACACTCGGCAAAGATTTTCCCTCTGCGGCGCATGTGGATCCCGAAATCATCGTCACCAAGGCGGCCGACGGACTCGAGATTCACAACACGCTCTTCATGCCGCAGGACATCAAGCCTGGCGAAAAGCGTCCGGCGCTGATCTTCGTGCATGGTGGCCCGCCGCGGCAGATGATGCCTGGCTATCACTACATGCAGTTCTACCACTGGGCCTATGGGTACAATCAGTACCTGGCGAGCCAAGGCTATGTGGTATTGTCGATCAACTATAGAAGTGGCATTGGCTACGGTCGCAGCTTCCGCAACGCGCCTAACACCAACATGCGCGGCAACAGCGAGTATCAGGACGTGCTCGCCGGCGCCAAGTATCTGCAGGGGCGCGCCGATGTGGATCCGACACGCGTCGGCATCTGGGGGCTGTCGTATGGTGGCCTGCTCACCAGCGAAGCCCTCGCGCGCAACAGCGACATCTTCATTGCGGGCGCCGATCTCGCCGGCGTGCACCAGTACGGCCCCGTGCTCGATACCAACAATCTCGCCTTCCGTTCGTCCGCCATCGGCGCCATTGATGGCTGGAAGTCGCCGGTCTTCCTCGTGCACGGCGACGATGACCGCAACGTGGACTTTGCGCAAACCGTCGGACTCGTGCAGCTCCTTCGCGCGCGCGGTGTGTACTACGAACTGCAGGTCATTCCGGATGACCTGCACGAATCCATGCTCCACAAAAACTGGATCGATACTTTTGAGCACATCGGCGCATTTATGAAGCGCTTTGTCTGGAACAAGGAAAAAGCGCCCTGAGCCACTGGGCACGGCAACTGGGCGGCGGTCGGCGCGGTGGAGCGCGCCGACCGCCGTTTCACATTCCGGACCCTCGCCTGCCGTTTTCCGAGCCTTCGCGCCGCCCGCGCGGCTTTCCGCCGAGCGCTGGAGCCGCATTCGGCGTAGAATAGGACATGCGGCCAAAGAGCCGCGCCACCAGGAGAACTGTCCCATGCGCTATTCCCATTCCCTCGCGCGCCGCGCCTTGGCGCTTCTTGTTATGCCGGCGCTGGCATTCACCGCGCCGCTGGCCGCGCAGAACGCGCCCGCCAAGTCCGACGCGAAGCGCGCCATTGTGCTGGCCGACTACGGCAAGTGGGCGCGCATCACGAGTTCCGCTATCTCGTCTGATGGCGCGTGGATGAGTGTTGTCACGACGCCAAACGATGGCGACGCCACGCTCGTCGTCAAGCAACTCGCGGGCGATAAGAGCTACACGGTGAGTCTCGGTGCGGCCGCTGCGGGCGGTGGGGGCGGTGGCGGCGGCGGTGGTGGTGGCGGCGGAGCGGCGCCGCTCTTCTCTGATGATGCCCACTGGGTTGCCTATGTGGTGAATCCGCCGGATCGTACCGGCGCGGCGGGTGCCGGTGCAGGGGGCGGTCGCGGTGGTCGCGGCGGTGCTCCCGCGACACCAGCTCCGGGCGGCCGTGGTGCTGCTAATGGCGCCGCAGCGGCCGGCGCGGCGCGGCACCTCGAACTACTGAATCTCGCCACCGGCGAAAAAATAAACTTCGCGAATCCCGCGACCTTCCGTTTTTCGAAAGGCTCAAAGATTCTCGCCGTACGCCTCAACAAAGCCGATCCGGCCGCCAAGCATAACGGCGCCGATCTACTGCTCCGCGACCTCGCGGCAGGCACCACGCGCAACATCGGCAACGTCAACGCCTACGAGTTCAACGAAGCCGGCGCATTCGTCGCGTACACCGTCGATGCCACCGACAAACAGGGCAATGGCATCTATCTGCTCAATCTGGCGACCGGTGAATCCAAGGCGATGCATAGTGCCACGGCCGACTACGATCAGCTCGCGTGGAACGACGACGGCACCGCACTCTCCGTACTGCGCGGCGAAAAGAAGTCCGACATGAAGCAGAAAGACAATGTCATCCTCGCCTGGCGCGGAGTGACTGGTGCGTCGCCGACCACGCTCGAATATGATCCCGCCAAAGACGCCGCCTTCCCCAAAGAACATGTGGTCAGCGAGTTCACCGCTCCGCGGTGGAGCAAAGACGGTTCACGCCTCTTCTTCGGCATCAAGGAACAAGAAAAGGAAGTCACCGCCGCCGATTCACTCAAGGCGAACGTCGACGTCTGGCACTGGAAGGACGCAGAAATTCAAAGCGTACAGATTGTGCGCGTGCAACAGGAACGTCGCGCCACCTATCCGGCCACCCTCCTTGTAGCCGGCAACAAGTTCGTCCGACTCGGCGATGAAGCCATGCGCACCGTCGCCAATACGCCAAATGGCAAATGGGGGCTCGGCCGACTCGACGCCCCGTACCGCGGTGAAGTGCAGTGGGGCGGCAACAAAGCCGACCTCATGCGCGTCAACGTCGAAACCGGTGAGCGCACGCTCATCGACAAAGGACTCACGCGCACCTACGGCACGAGCCCAGACAGCAAGTGGTTTCTCTATATCAAAGACAAGCACCTCAAGGCCTTCAATCTCGAAACCGCCAAGTCGGTCGACATCGACGCCATCGCTGGCGGCAAGAGCTTCATTGATACCGACGACGATCACCCATACGAAAAACCCATCTGGGGCGTCGGCGGCTGGGTGAAAGACGGCTCGGTGCTCCTCTACGACAAGTACGACATCTGGCAGGCCAATCCCGAGAGCGGCAAAGTCACCAACCTCACCAACGGCATCGGTAAGGCGCAGAACATCCAGTTCCGCGTCGTGCGGCTCACCGGTGGTCGTGGCGGGCGTGGTGGACGCGGCGGCGGCGGTGGAGCCGGCGCCGAAGATGAAGAAGGGCTCGATCTGGCAAAGCCGCTCACGCTCTCCGCATATGGCGAGTGGACCAAGAAGAGCGGCTACTGGACGGTGAGCGCCGGCAAGGCGCCCACGCCGTTGATCTGGGCGGACAAGTCCATCGCTGGCGCACAAAAGGCAGAGAACGCCGATCGCGTGCTCTTCACGCAGCAGACGTTCACTGAGTTTCCGGATCTCTGGACGAGCAGCACCGACTTTGCCAACGCCAAGAAGGTGACCGACGTCAATCCACAGCTCAGTGAGTTTGCGTGGGGCAAACGCATTCTCGTGGACTACACCAACTCCAAAGGCAAGAAACTCCAGGCGACCGTCACGCTGCCGGCCAATTACGAACCCGGCAAAAAATATCCGACGCTCGTCTACTTCTACGAAATGCTGTCCAACACGCACCACAATTTTTCGCAGCCAGTGTACGATGACCGCCCACACTTTAGCGCCTATGCGAGCAACGGCTATCTCGTCGTGCAGCCGGACATCGTCTACGAAACCGGAAAGCCTGGTTCAAGTGCGTTTGACTGCGTCACGGCCGCCGTCAAGAAAGTCATTGCGATGGGGCTCGCCGATCCCAAACACATTGGCCTGCAAGGCCACAGCTGGGGCGGCTACGAAACCAGCTTCATCCTGACGCAAACCGATATGTTCGCCACCGTCGTCACCGGCGCACCGCCAGCCAATCTCGTGAGCATGTACGACCAGCTCTACAAGCAGACCGGCACGGTCAATCACGGCATTTTTGAAATCGGCCAAGTGCGCATGGGCGACGGCAACACGCCGTGGACGGCGCGCGAGTTGTATGAGAGCCAGAGCCCGGTGCACAATGTGCGGAACATCAAAACTCCGTTCCTTATTCTGCAAGGTACCGACGACGGCGCCGTAGACTGGCTGCAGGGCGTCGAGTGGTATAACGCTGCGCGTCGCTGGGGAAAAGAAGTGGTCTTCCTCTCGTATCCTGGCGAACCGCACCACCTCGCCAAAAAAGAAAACCAAAAAGACTTCCAGCTCCGCATGAAGCAGTGGTTTGATCACTACCTCATGGGGAAGCCGGCCGCCAAGTGGATGACCGACGGCGTGCCGCAGACCAAGAAGGGCGGACCGCTGCAGTGACCGCCCCTAGCGATCGCAATCCGAACGACGCAGGCGGGCTAGACCTTCCTGCGATGTTCACCCGCATCTTCATGTCGGTCACAGGCGCCTGCGTGCTCTACGGCGTATGGCTCGCCGCAATCTTCTCGACCGTGCACGGTCCGCCGGCGCCCGCTTCCCTCGGCCTCCTGCTGACGGCGCCCATCGCCACGGCCATCGGCTTCGCACTCGGCACACTCCTCGGAGAACGGGCGACGCGGCACCGTCGGTCGCGCTTCTCGGACGCCATGCAGTGGCCGTTGGTCGGCGGCATAGTAGGCGCGTTGATGGTCCTCCCATTTGGCCGAACGCTCACGATCTTCGGTACATTTGCAGTGGGAACGCTTGCGGTCGCGGCTCGCGAATTCTGGGCATTGCGACGCGACGCTTGACGGTACGGAGGCACCGCATGGAACAACTGCCCGAAACCGAAAATGAAAACCTCGCGCAGTTCGTCGCACGCGAGGCGCGAAACGCCAGCGCTGGCATGCTGGCCAGCGCTGGCGCGGTCGGGCTCTTGGTGACCGTCGGCACCTATGTACGACGTCCCCCGGCGTGGCCCGTGTTCTCCGCTGCCGGCGTGATGCTCGCCGCGCTTGCCGCCTGGGGCACCACCGACCGGCTACTCACTAAACGTGCGAGCGCAGACCACGCGCCGCATCATCTGCTGCGCGATGTGCGTGGCCTCTTCGCCGGCATCGGCTGGCTCGCTATGCTTGCCACACTCTTCGGTCTGCTCGGTGTGGCCCTCGGTACGATCATCAGTTGACGGGAGTCGTCACATGAAAACACCTCTTCATCGCGCCGCATGCGCCGCCCTCGTGCTCGCATGCGCCGGAACACTCGGATGCGCATCGCACACGCTCACCGGCGATTGGGACGCGTACGTCGCGCTCGGTTCGGCGCCTGGCGACGGCTTCGAAGGGTGGCGCCGAATGGGCTTCGCGCATTTTGCGGGGCACGATTCCGGCTTCGCCGGGTCCATCCGTCGGCGAACCGGAGAGGTGATGCTCGATGTCACCAGCATTGTGGCGAAGAACGATTCGATCACGCTGAGCGACGCGGGAAAGAATGCCCTGCGCGCCGCGTGGCACGGCGATACTCTCACAGGCGTGCTGCTCTCCGACGGTAAAGCCGCGGGTCGCCGCTTCCGCCTCGTGCGCCGTTCCACCCCGTTCACCGTCGAGCAGCAGTACGCCCTTTGGCCCGGCGCCGTCTCTGACTCCACCTTCGCCGTGACCGAAGACACCGCAGTGTTCATGAAAACACGCGACGGCGCCAAGCTCGTGAGTTACGTGGCACGCCCCGTCGGCCCCGGTCCCTTTGGCGTGGTGATGCAACGCACACCATACACGCGCATCCTCCACTCGGCGGGGCGCTGGTGGGCGGCACGCGGCTACATCTTCGTCGCTCAACACGTGCGCGGCCGCGACATCTCCGACGGCACAGCCTTCGGCGACTACGACACCGACGTACGCGATGGCTACGATGCCGTCGAGTGGGCCGCCAAACTTCCGGGCGCCAACGGCAAGGTCGGCATGATCGGCCACTCCGACGAAGGACGCCTCGCTTGGTACGCCGCCGTGAGCACGCCACCGCATCTCGCCGCGCTCGCACCGTCCGCTGCGACCGGTGACCCATGGCGTATCGTCCCCTACGAAGACATGGTCTTCTCGCCCATCAACGTCGCCTGGGCCTGCCTCATGCGCGCGCGCACCCTGCAGCGCACCGACGATCTCGACATCGGCACGGCGATGATGCACCTCCCACTCAGCGACCTGCCGCAAAAACTCGGCTGCGGCCAAGTGCCGCTCTGGGATCGCTGGCTCGCGCACCCCACCCTCGACGCGTACTGGCGCGCACACGCCGTCACTACAAATATCGCAAAGGTGAAAGCCCCAGTCCTGCAGATCTCCGGCTGGTACGACGACTCGCGCGGCCCCATCGACTACACGAACGCGCTGCTGCAGGTGCCGAACCATCCGTTCATCCGGCTTGTGATGGGCCCCGGGGCGCACAAAGGGGTCGACTACGTGGCAGGCGAGTTCGGCCCACAGTCACGCGTTGAGACGCGCCGCCTCCAGCTCCGCTGGTTCGATCACTACCTACTCGGCCGCGACAACGGAGTCGACCGCGAACCGCCGGTAGATATTTTCGTTTTCGGCGACAACAGCTGGCGCAAAGAAGCCGCGTGGCCGCTCGCACGCGCCGTGCCCACCAAGTGGTACCTCTCGTCAAACGGCAGCGCGAACACCAGCGCCGGCAACGGCGTGCTCGACACGCTTCCCCCCACGGGTGCTGCCGCAGACACCTTCACCTACGATCCCGCCAAGCCGACGCCATTCCTCATCGACTCGCGCGAGCTCGAGACGTCGCTCAATGAAGACTTCACAGCGCTCAATGCCTCGCGGCGCGATGCGCTGGTGTTTACCTCAAAGCCGCTCGCGAAACCCCTCGAGGTGACCGGCCAGCTCTCTGCCACACTCTGGGCCGCGAGCGACGCCAAAGACACCGACTGGAACGTGATGCTTCTGGACGTTTTTCCGGACGGCCACGCCGAGCGCGTGCAAGATGGCGTGGCGCGCGCGCGTTTCAGAAAGGGGTACGATCACGAGGTTGCGCTCACGCCGGGGCAGGTGGAGCAGTACGAGATTGACGTCTGGTTCACGTCGCGCGTCTTCACCGCCGGTCATCGGCTACGCGTGAGCATATCGTCGGCGCTCTTCCCGAAATATGACCGAAATCTGAATACCGGTCATAACAACGAAACGGACTCGACCTGGGTCGTCGCGCACCAGCGCATCGTGCACGACGCCACGCATCCCTCGCACATCACGCTGCCTACTATCCCACGCTAATCACCCCAGCTATCGCGCGCCGGTCTCCACTTCTTCTTCCACTGCTGTTCGCAGAATACTCATAAAGTCCTGCGCGTTTGTCACCACACCCACGGCCTGATGGGTGCCGCGATCCTTGAGCTTGCTCACGAGAAACTCGCTCGCATCCACGCAGATCGTGGGCAGCTCCACAATCCCGCGCTCCGCGTCCTCGTAGTACGCGGGAAGCATATTGCCCACCGCAATTGAATGCAGCGCGGTCGCGACCATCACCGCCATCGTGGTTTTGATAGCGTGCGCGCGCATAGCGTCCTGCGCCTTCACCGCATCCGTGATGACATCGGGGAGTGGCCCGTCATCGCGAATAGAGCCGCAGAGCACAAAGGGCACCTCTTCAATAACAAGAGCGTGCATAATGCCGCTCCCCACGAGCCCGCTGCGCACCGCTGCGGCTATCGATCCGGCGCGCCGCACGGCATTGATCGCCCGCATATGCGCAGAGTGACCGCCCTCGGTTGGTGCACCGGTGCTCGTCATGCCGAGTGTGGTGCCGACCACGGCCGCCTCAATGTCATGCGCCGCCACGGCATTGCCGGCTAACATCGACTGCACGTACCCGTGGCGAATAAACCAGACCATATTGTCGCGCGCGCGTGAATGCACGAGCGCCGGGCCAGCCACCCAACTGATGTAGCCGCCGCGCCGCTTCTCTTCCACCAGCATCTGCGCCAGCGACCGGTAGTCAATCGGTTTTTCGCGCGACACTTGGCTCGACATAAAATGAAAGTCGCCGCCCACATTGTGGCCGTAGTCAAAGGCATTCGCGTGTACGAGGACTCCATCGCTCCCATCCTCAGCGCGTCCCACCACCACGGCTTCGCCCCGCATCACGCGCCGCGCTTCGCGCACGACCCATCCGCCGCCGCTCGCGCGCACGAGGCATCCATCCATTCGCGGTTCTTGCGGCATTGTCCACTTGCCGTCATCACCCTTCACATACGAGGGCAGATTCGTTGTAGCAAAAAAGTCATCCGGCAGGACGCCGTCTGCTTCACACGTAATCGTGCGCGCCGGCGGTGCTTTGGAGAAGCGCGCCGCCGAGAAGTCCGGGACGATGTAGCGCGGCAATGTTCGCGTATTCATGGCGTCCTCAGAGAATGCGCTTGCCGAGCGCGCTAAGCAGTAGTTCGGCGCCTACAGCGGCGGTGCGATTGTGCTCGTCGAGCACCGGGTTCACTTCCACGAGATCCACGCCAATAATCTTTTTCGTATCGGCAAGCATTTCCATGGCGAGATGCGCTTCCCGATACGTCATGCCGCCCGGCACCGCAGTACCTACCCCGGGGGCCGCTTCTGGTCCGACGCAATCCAGGTCGAACGACACCCAAATCCCCGCGGTCCCGTCGGATGCCACCGCAATGGCTTCTTCCATCACGCTCCGCACGCCGCGTTCGTCAATTGCGCGCATGGTCATGGTGCGAAGTTTCCATTTGTCTATATGCTCGCGCTCCGGTTCGTCGAGATCGCGAATACCCACGAGCGCCACATTCTCCGGTCGCACCGCGGGGCGCACACCGGCCACTGACGCGAGCGCGCTGTCGCCATGGCCAAGTAAATGCGCCAGCGGCATACCGTGCACATTTCCCGAACGCGACGAGCTCGGCGTGTTCAGATCACCGTGCGCGTCGAGCCAGATCAATCCAATTCGTTGATTAGAAGCTGCAAAGTGAGCCGCTGCGCCAGCCACTGAGCCAGCCGCTAAAGCGTGATCGCCGCCGAGCACCAACGGCACTTTGCCTTCGGCAACGGCCTGCTGCGTGTGAGCCGCTACCGTGCGGCAGACTTCCGTGATGGCGCCCAAATACCGAGCACCGCGCTGTGCGCCACGTTCGGCATCTTCCCGAA
Organism: Gemmatimonadota bacterium; assembly: GCA_026387915.1. Lineage (NCBI taxonomy): Bacteria > Pseudomonadati > Gemmatimonadota > Gemmatimonadota bacterium. The sequence goes on along the minus strand of JAPLKS010000021.1, from coordinate 29,338 downwards.
AGGGCACCGGAACGTTCCCGATGTCATCCACCGTGTGGCCAATCTGCACGAGCCGTTCACGCAGGTCGGTATAGCGCACGGCAAAGGGACCCATATCCACGCCGCGGCGTGAGGCGCCCAGGTCCATCGGCACGCCAATAATGCGTATGAAGCTCATACTTGCACGCTACCGGTGCGCGCGAGGAAGGGAAGGGCGTTGAATCTGTATGCGCTGTATGCCACGCATATGCGAACGGCGTGGCAAGTTCATGCCACGCCGCGGTGCATCGCCGAGCTGAAAATCTCCCCCAAACGCTACCCAGTCACCCCGGCCAGCCCGCCCATGCGAATCAGCCGAACGTCACCCGCACTCGCGCATCCACCGCAATCGCACCATCCGGAAATGCGAGCAACGGATTGATGTCGAGCTCTGCAATCTCCGGATGTGCCATCGCCATTTGGCCAAGCCGTACCAACACCTCGGCGATTGCATCCTTCGACACCGGCGGTGCGCCGCGTACGCCGTCGAGCAATCGCGCGCCGCGAATACCATGCATCATATCGAGTGCTTGTACTTCATCCACCGGCGCAATGCGGAACACCACGTCCTGCAGCGCCTCTACGAACACGCCGCCCAGACCAAACATCAGTTGCGGGCCGAAGTTCGAATCCCGCGCAATACCGGCAATGGTCTCGCAGCCACCCGTCACCATGCGCTGCAGCACTACGCCATCAATCGTTGCCTTTGGCGCCTTGGCCCGCACCGTCGTCATCATGCGCGTGTACGCAGCGGCGAGTTGCGCGCTGTCGGCAATGCCGAGCATCACGCCGCCCACGTCGGTTTTGTGCGTGATGTCGGAGGAAGCGAGCTTCATCGCAAGCGGATACCCAACCGCCGAGCCTGCGGCGCCGAGTTCCGCCTCAGTCGCCACAAAGCGCGTCTCCGCCACCGGCATCCCGTACGCGCGCAACAGCGCAATCGATTCCACCTGCGTGAGCTGCTCGCGCTGTGCCGCACGCGCTCCCGCAAGAATCACCTCCGCCGCCGCGCGGTCCACCGTGCGCGCCGTCACCAGCGCCGGTGCACGCTCAGCCCATTCGCGCTGACGGTTGAGCGAATTCAGCGCACGCGCCGCCGATTCCGGAAAGATGTACGCCGGAATGCCCGCCTCGTGCAGCTCGGCGCGCCCCTGCGGTAATCCCTCGCGTCCCATCAACACCGCGAGCATCGGCTTGCTCGGCACTTCCGCCGCCGCGCTCACAATGGCTTCACACACATCTTCTTGCTTCACGCCAAAGGGCGGCACAAAGATCGGCACCACGGCGTCAATCGCCGGATCAGCCAAGAATGCGGTGAGCGCCGCCTTGTACCCTTCCGGTGTGGCCGAGGCAATCATATCGAGCGGATTGCGAATAGAAGCTTCCGGCGGAAAGAGCGGCCGCAAACGTTCAACGGTGGCCGGCGAGAGCTCCACTAACTCGAGCCCGTGCGTCTCCATCGCATCCGCTGCGAGAATGCCAGGGCCCCCCGCATTGGTGAGCACCGCCGTGCGACGCGAACGCGGCAACGCACTCACCCCAAAGCCCATCGCCAAGTCGAAGAGATCTTCCACCGAACTCGCCCGCAGCACGCCTGCCTGCGCGAGCATCGCGTCCACCGCGGTGTCGTTCGCCGCCAAAGCGCCCGTGTGCGACGAAGCCGCCCGCGCGCCCGCGCGTGACCGCCCCGACTTCACCACAATAATTGGCTTGGTCTTGGTGATGCGCGACGCAATCTCCAAAAAGTGCCGCGGATTTCCAAAGTTCTCCACGTACATCAAAATCACCTTCACCGACGGATCCGTCTCCCACCGTTCGAGCAGATCGTTGCTGCTCACGTCGGGCTTATTGCCAATCGACACAAATTGTGAAATACCAATGCCATATTCGCGCGCATAGTCGAGCACACTCAATCCCAGTGCCCCCGACTGACTCACAAAGGCCGCGTGCCCAAAGGGCGGCATTGTCGGCGCAAAGGTTGCGTTCATCGAAATGGCGGGGTCGGCGTTCACCACCCCCATGCAGTTCGGCCCAATCATCCGCATGCCGTAGCGCTGCACAATCTCCATCAACTTCGACTCACGCCCCACGCCTTCGCCGCCCACCTCGCGAAAGCCAGCCGAAATCACAATCAGCCCCTTCACCTTGGCCACGCCGCATTCCTCAACGGTCGTGAGTACCTGTTCCTTTGGCACCACAATCACCGCAAGATCGGCGCGCTCCGGGAGGTCGCCAATGTGCGGGTACGCCTTCACCGAGCAAATGGAAGGCGCGTGCGGATTCACCGGATACACTGATCCCGTGAATCCATAATGGATGAGATTGTACAGAATCTGCCGCCCCATATTGCTCTCGCGGCGCGAGGCACCAATCACGGCAACGGAACGGGGGGCGAGCAACGCACTGAGATCTTCGCGCGCATTGGGCGCGAGGGTCGAAGCATCGAGCGGCATAAGAAATCCTCCGAACCCGAAAAATCGCCCCGCGCCCGCCCCAACGGAATCGGGTAACCCCCGACGCAGCCCTCGTCAGCGCCTTCTAATAGATGCAGATTGCTAGAATGACCCGACGCCCCCTCGTCTGCGCCCTCGCGCTGTTCGCCGTCCACGCGCTGCCGGTACACCAACTGCCCGCGCAGTCGCGCCCCGTGCGCCCCTCCGTCGGCCTCGTGGTCACCCACTCCACCCGCGTTGCGCCAGGCACGTACCGCCTGCCCGCGGGCACCTCCCCCGACGCGGCCTTCATTACCGTCCGCGGCCATAACATCACCCTCGACCTCACCGGCGTCACACTCGTCGGCGCTCCCGAATCGGCTGACCCCGACGCCGCCTTCGCCACCGCTATCCGCGTCGAAGCGGGCGACCACATACGCCTCATCAACGGTCGCGCCCGTGGCTTCAAGTTCGGCATCGTGGCTCGCAACACCACCCAACTCAGCATCACCGGCACCGACCTCAGCTATAACTGGAAACCGCGCCTCTTTTCCCTTGTTGAGCACGAAAGCCTTACCGACTGGCTCTCCTTCCATCACAACGAAAAAGACGAATGGCTCCGCTTCGGCGCCGCCATCTACCTCGCGGACGTCGACAGCGGCAGCATCACCAACGTCCGCGCCGAACAAGGGATGAACGGCCTGATGATGACGCGCACCAATCACCTGCGCGTGACCCACAACAACTTCTCCTTCAACTCGGGACTGGGCGTCGGCCTCTACCGCTCGAGCGACAACCTCCTCGCCAACAACCGCATCGACTACGACGTCCGCGGCTACAGCCACGGCGTCTACCGCCGCGGCCAAGACTCCGCGGGCATTCTCATGTTCGAGCAATGCCTCCGCAACGTGGTGGCATACAATTCCGTCACCCACGGCGGCGACGGGCTATTCATTTGGGCCGGGCAAAGCACCATGGACAGCGGCGAGGGTGGCGTCAACGACAACATTTTTGTCGGCAACGATTTCAGCTACGCGCCCACCAACGGTATGGAAGCCACCTTCAGCCGCAACATCTTTGTCGGCAATCGCATTGCCGGCAGCGATCACGGACTCTGGGGCGGCTACAGCTACGAAAGCATTGTCGCCGGAAATTGCTTTTCGGATAATCGCATTGCCGTCGCCATTGAACACGGTCAGCTCAACACCATCACCCACAATCGCTTTGACGGCGACACCATCGTCTTTCGCCTCTGGGCCGATTCCATCGAACCGTCCGACTGGGGCTATCCTAAAAAGCGCGACACCAAGAGCCACGGCTATCGCATAGCCGACAACGTCTTCGCCGGCAACAATGAACTGTTCCGCGTACAGAACACGACCGCACTCGACACCGTTGGCAACACACGCGGCCAGCGCACGCGCCGCACGGTGTCACGAACAGTTACCGCAGAGTGCACCCCCACCATCCCAGCGCCATACGCCGCGCGCGTGCCCGCGCTCGCGCGCATCACCCGCGCCGCGCCCGTCAGCACCGACGCGCGCCGAGTACGCAGCGCCATTATTGTGGACGAGTGGGGCCCCTACGACTGGCGCTCCCCCAAACTCTGGCCCGCCGACTCCATTCACGCACCCTCGCCGCGACTCCTCACACTCGGCCCCGCCGGAAACTGGATGGTCCTTACACGGCGCGGCGTGGCAACGCTCTCAGCGAGTAGCGGCAGCATCGGCGACACCATCACCGTTACGCCCAAACCCGAATCAGCCAACGACTGGGAACTCACCCTCGAATACACCGGCGCGGCCACCATCTCCCCGCGCGGTGAAAAGCTGAAGGCCGGCACGGTGCAGCGATTCAGCTTTGCGCACCACGAGCCGCGCACCAACTGGAGCGCCAAGTTCTATGCCTGGTCCGACTCCACCGACCCCCGCACCAAAACAGATGCATTCGCCGCACAGCTCACCGGCGCGCCGCTACTCGAGCAATCGCTCACGCGCCTCGATCTCGAGTGGTATCGCCCCACCATCAAAGCGCTCCCGCTCACACGCTGGGCACTCGAGGCCATCACCACGCTCGACGTACCGACGGGTGACCACACGCTCCGCGTGATCAGCGACGACGCCGTCCGCGTCTGGATCGACGGCACGCTTGCCATCGACCACTGGACGCCGCACGAATCCATGGTGGATTACGCCGCTCTCACACCGGGTCACCACACGGTGCGGGTGCAATACTATCAGGTGGATGGCTGGACGGAACTTCGCGTGGATGTTATCCGCGGCACCAATCGTTCACGCGGCTCAGCGGGTCCGCACTGACCTAGGCCACCGCCACCGCCGTCCACCGCACGCTGCGCTCCCACGCCGACAGCTCCTCGGTGAGCGCCGTCACGTGGAGGGCATCGCGCTGAACAGCGGCTGCTTCGAGCTCACGTCCAATCCGCGTCACCACCGTAAAGCCATAGCTCTGCCCATTGCCTTTGAGATGATGCCCAATGGTGCCGAGTTCTTCAAAACTGCCCTGCGCCACGAGCACGCGCGCGCGTTCAACGTCCGCGCGGCGTCCACTTAAGTACATCGGAATCAGGTCGGCAATGTCCGCATCGATCTCTACTGGCGGCGCGCCATCGTCCACGCCGGAGGTGACCACGACCGGCGCCATATGCGGCGCGGTCACCGGTTCCTGACGCCCCACCGCTTGTTCAACGGCGGCCACGAGCGTGTCGCGCCGCACCGGTTTGGTGAGATATCCCGTGCAACCCGCGGCGAGACATTTCGCTTTGTCTTCGGCGTCCGCGTAGCCCGTCACCGCAATTACCGGCAGCGTTTGGCCGCGCGAGCGTTTGCGCAATTCGCGCGCCGTGCTGAATCCATCACGCACCGGCATCGACATGTCGAGCAGCACCATCGACACGCGCCCCGCATCGAACAACGCGAGCACCGCGTCACCGTCGGCGGCTTCAAGAATGCGGTACCCACGTCCGTCGAGCATGCGGCGCATCAAAAAACGGCTATCCGGCGTATCGTCTGCTACGAGAATCACGGGGCGCAAATCGATGTGCCGACGCACCACGGCCAAAAATGCGTCACGCTGAATTGGCTTGGGAATAAAGTCGTTCATTCCCGCGTCGCGCGTGCGATCGCGAACGCCCTCCAGCACATGCGCCGTCAACGCGATCACGGGCACAGGATCAAGCTGGTGTTCGTGTTCGCGCTGACGCACCGCTTCGGTCATGGCAATGCCGTCAAGCTGCGGCATCTCCAGATCCGTGATGATCAAGTCCCATCGCTTTTCCGTAGCGAGGCGCAACCCTTCTTCGCCATCGGACGCCGTGTCCACGTCGTAGCCCGCGCGCTCGAGGACGGCCGTTGCGAGCAGTCGCGTGTCGGGATTGTCTTCCACTACCAGCACGCGCCCGCCGACCGCGCGCGGTGCCCGGACCTTGCGCCGCTCCACGACGCTCTGCGTAGCGGGGTGCACGGGCACAATGTGCAACAGTTCGCCAATGATATCGGCCGTGCGCCGCCGCGCGAGCGGCTTCGCCAGCAGTGCGGCACCGCTCGCCGTGGCAACGTGTTGTTCGTCGCCCGTCGCGCGTGCCGCAACAAGCACGGCGTGCACCACGGGCTGTGCGCGTATCACCGTTATCGCACTGGCCACCGCCTCCGCTCCAATCGCCGCGTCGAGCACCACCACCGCGCTGAGCGCTTCGTCGGTCGCCAACGTAGCGCGCAACACGCCGCCGAGCGCGGCCGGTGTTTCGTCCACCACCGTGACGTCAAAGCGCAGCGACTGCAACACACGCTCCATCCCCGGACGCGTGCGTTTGTCGGAGCACACAAAAATCGCACGCCGCCCTGCAAACCCTTGGTCCGACAATCGCCGCGCCGGCGGTTCGTCGTCGGTGAGTACGAACGGCAACGTAAAGTGAAACTCACTTCCCGCGCCGGGCACACTCTCCAACCAAATCCGCCCACCCATCAACTCGGCGAGCGACTTACAAATGCTCAGCCCCAACCCCGTGCCGCCGTAGGCACGCCGCAAGGAGCTGTCCACTTGATAAAAACGCTGAAAAATCCGCGCCTGCGCTTCGTCGGGAATTCCCACGCCCGTGTCGTGCACCGTGAAGTGCACATGGAGCGCGCGGTCGTGCCGTTCCATGACTTCCGCCGAAATCACCACGCCGCCGCTGTGCGTGAACTTCACGGCGTTGCTCACGAGATTCGACAAAATCTGTCGCAGTCGGGTTGGGTCGCCGAGCATCATCACGGGAATCGCCGGATCCACGTCCGCCGTGATGTCGATCCCTTTGAGATTGGCGCGCGCGCTCATGACTTCCGCCACACTTTCGATGAGGTCGGAAACGAAGCAGCGCTCCTCGGCGATCGTGACCTGCCCCGCTTCGATCTTGGAAAAGTCGAGAATTTCGTTGACGAGCAGCATCAACTCGTCGGCATTCGTGCGCACGGTACGAAGCAGGGAGCGTTGTTCTTCGGTTGCCGCGGTTTCGAGGGCCAGTTCGGTCACGCCAAGAATCGCGTTCATGGGCGTACGAATCTCGTGGCTCATCACCGCCAGGAAGTCGCTCTTGGCACGGTTCGCGGCGTTGGCTGCATCCCGTTCAGCCGCCAACGCCGTGTTCGCTGCCGCCATCGCCTCAAACGCCCCCGAATCCCCGTTCGAGATGGGGAGTTCGGACTGCGAGTCCGGTGGATTGGGTGGCTTGCGGGGCATACGGAACATAAATGTACCATAAATTCGGCACTAGGCAATATCTGCAAGTGCCTGTCTATGAGCTACTTGCAGAGTAGCTGCCGATTCAGTACTGTTCCAAAACGGAACATCACATTCGTGTGGTGTTCCGAGCAAGTCATCACCGGACCTTTTCTGCCGATCTACGCCGCCCACCCCATCGTATGACCGCGCCCGCCCTCCCCGCCGGCTCCCGAGGCGTCATCGTCATTGACGATGACCGCGACCTCGGGCTCCTCCTCGAACGCTGGATCCAGAACGCCGGCCACCGCGCCTTTGCCTTCACCGATCCCGCCGGAGCCATTGCCGCGATCGACAGTGCGCCGCCGGTCGCCGTGCTGCTCGACCTGCATCTCCCCGGCGCCACCACCGATCAACTCCTCAGCCGCATCCGTCGGCAATATCCGCACGCGCCGATCATCGCCCTCGCCGGCGACGACGATCCCATTTCCGCGCGGCAGGCGGTGGCACTCGGCGCCTCCGACTTTGTCACCAAACCGCTCGAGCGCACCAAGCTCCTCACCACACTCCACAACGCACTCGATCGTGCCAGTCTCGCCGTGCGTGTGGCGCACCTCGAACACGAAGTGACGCGCGCGGGCGAAAATAGTGAGCCCGATCAGCACGCATCGCTCCGCGCGCTCGTGCGCGAAATCAGCCGCGTCATTGCGAAGGTGGAGTCGGGTGACGACCGCGCGTCCACAACGGCAGCAACCCCGCCGAGTCATGTCTCGCTCGCCGATCAGGAGCGCGCCACCATCACGGCCGCCATTCGGCGCACGGGCGGTAACCTGAGTAAGGCGAGCCGAGTGCTTGGGATTGGGCGGACGACGCTGTATCGCAAGATGGCGGCGTACGAACTGCGGTAATACGAACCAAAACGCTAGCAATAGTTCGCGCCGGCTTGCGGCTCTCCGATGTCAGGCCGCCGCGGCGCTGGCCGTATGCTGATGGGAATACTCGCAGCGCGTATGTCGCAGCGTACGCGTCGATCACCTCGGTGATCCCGGCTCGAGTGGCGAAAACGGTAGACGCGGCAGACTGCGAATTTGCTGACCGAAAGGTCGTCCGGGTTCGAATCCCGGTTCGAGCACGGGCGAGTGTTCGTTGTTGCGGATGCAGAACGGAATCCCTAAATTCACCTCCGATTCGCAGTCTGCCAGTCAGCGGGGCTCGCGCCAGGTGGCGCGGCCCCGCTTTCTTTTCCCTCACACCGTCCTAGCCCACACCCACTCTGGCGCCCACCTCCCACATCCAAGCACCTTTAGCAGTGACAACACACCCGCTGAGGTTCTTATGTGGCGCTCACGTTCCGTTGCCCTGCTTGCCCTGATCGCCGCTGCCGTGCAGCTCCCGGCACAATCAACACGGACGCTCACTGCGCCCGCGAGCACCACGAGCACCACGAGCACCACGAGGCTCACGAGTCACGCCACCGCGCGCCCCGCCTCGGCCCGCGCCGACTCCCTCGGCATCCGCGACCTCCTCGACATCGCCACCACCACCGTCGCCGATCTCTCCGCCGCCGGCCGCTGGCTCGCCCTCACCATCACCACCCGTCGCGACCAACTCGGGGCCGAAGCCGCACGCGACGGTGATCCCAGCTACCTCCGCGCCATCCTCACGCGCTTGATTGTGGTCGACACAAAATCCCTCGCACAACGCGCTGTCTTCCCCACCAAGAAATCGGTACGCGGCGCCACCTGGAACCCCGACGGCTCCAAGCTCGCGATGATTGTGCTCGAGAATGACGCACAGACGGTGACCGTGTGGGATCGTGCGAGTGGCAAACTCAGCAGCGCCAAACTCCCCGCCACGCACTACGTCGCCGAAAACAGTGAGCTCCGTTGGAGCGACGACGGCGCCGCTCTTGTTTTTGCCGCGCGCCAAGTCGGCTGGAAAGCCAAAGCCACGCAGCGCTTCAACGAACTCACCAAGGGCCCGGTCACCGTTCTTGACGGCACCGAAGATTTTCTTGAGTGGGACGCCATGAACCGACTCAACGAAGATCGGTCCATCGTCCAGTGGCACGTCGCCGCCAATACCGTCACACAACTCCACGCCGACGCACTGCTCGGCGCCTGGACCCTCGCCAAAGACGGCAGCGCCATCACTACGCAGCAAGACATTACCAAGAAAACCGATTACGACATTATCGGCGGCCGCGATTGGAAACTCGTCGCGCGCACTTTTGCAGGCGACGCGCCCACTAGCACGAACTCCATCGCCTCGCGCCCCGTGAAAAACGAACGCACCATTCTCGCCTCCCTCAAAGGCGCACAACTCGCTTGGGCCGACGACGGTCAACGCTTTGCTATCACCCGCGACGGCCGCATTGCTATTGGCTCCATTACCGACACCGCCACCAAACAAATACTCGGCCCCGCCACAGTGAGCCGAGCCGGTGGTAACAGCGCCGCATCACCAGCGGCCACGAGTGGCGCACCGGCACCCAGCGCTCCCGACACCAGCGCCGCCGCCCGCGCCCTCCGCGCCAAAGAACGCTTTAGCGTGAATCGCTGGAGCCCCGCCGGCGACGCGCTGCTCGCCACCAACAGCGAAGGCTTTTGGATTGTTGATGCCGCCAGCGGCAACAAAGAACTCATTGTCACCACGCCCGACTCGTCCGACGCCAACACGCCGCGCCCCACGCTTGTGGCGTGGAGCAACGACGGCCGCTATTTGTACTTTGCCGAAAATGCGCGCACCGAGTGGAATCGCTCGCTCGTGCGTTACGACCGCACAACGAAGCAGAAGCAATCGCTTGTGCACGGCAACAAGTTCTACACCAATCTTCGTCTTTCCAAAGACGGCGCCACCGCCATCCTGAATGTTGGCGACGGCAATCACATTGCCGACGTCTACGTCGCCGACGCCACCCTTGGCAACATGCGGCGCGTGCTCGAGAGCAATCCGCAGCTCGCCGCAAAGCCTATCGCCAAAACAGAACTCATTCACTACCTCGACGCCGACGGAAAAACGCGCTACGGCGTGTTGCATTACCCCACCGAGTACGAGAAAGGCAAGAAGTATCCGACCATCATGCTCGTGTACGAAGATTTCTTTGACGACGCGTGGGACGCCTTTGCCAACATCCTCGCCTCGCACGGCTACGCCGTGGTCAAGCCGTCGGTGGGTTTTGAAATCGGCTACCCGGGCGAAGCCTGGGTGAAGGGCGTCACCGCCGCCGCCAACGAAGTGATTCGCATGGGCGTCGCCGACAGCTCGCGCATGGGCGTGCAGGGCACGAGCTACGGTGGCTACGCCACCAACCTGCTCGTCACGCAAACCGACCGCTTCAAAGCGGCCATCAACATGAGCGGCAAGGTCGACTTCATTTCGTTCTACACCGACAGCCCACGGCTCGGCGTGCGCAACATTCACGCCGCCGAAAAAAGCCAAGACCGCATTGGCGCCACCATGTGGCAGCAGCCGCAGAAGTATGTGCAGCACTCCGCCATCATGTTTGCCGATCGCATCAAGACGCCGCTCCTCTTGATGACCGGCGGCGAAGACCACAACGTGCCCGCCATCAACACGCGCGAGATGTACTACGCGTTACGGCGCCTTGGAAAAACCGTGACGTGGGCGAACTACGCCAACGGTGGACACGGCGTGCCAAACACCACCGAAAGCGACTTCATGGATTATCATCAGCGTATGCTCGATTGGTACGCCAAGTATCTCGCGGCGCCCAAGAAGAATGCCAACGCCGCGTCTCACGGAGAGCAGCACTAAATGCGCATGAAGAAAATGGTCGTCGCGGCCGTCGCGTCACTCGCGAGCCTCGCGTTACTCGCGAGCCTCTCGTTACTGGCCTGCGCCCCCGTGCGCACCAATACCACCACTACCAACTCCATCACCTATTCACCAACCGCTCGCGCCTACCACTTTGCGCGACTCGTGGACGGCACCGGCGCCATCACCAACGACGCGGTGATTGTCGTAGACGGCGATCGCATTGTGAGCGTCAGTTCCGGCACCAACTCCGTACCAGCGAGCGTGCCAAAAGTTGAACTCACCAACTACACCGCCGTCCCTGGCATGATCGATGTGCACACGCACATGACCTACTACTGGGATCATGCCCCAGGCTCACGCCCGTACGGCGCCGGCAACACACGGCGCACCCCGCAGGAACTCGCCACGGTCGCCATGGAAAACGCCCGCCTCACCCTCGAGACCGGCGTCACCACCGTCCGCGACCTCGGCGCGTCGAACTACACCGACGTCATGATGCGCGATCGCATCAACAAAGGACTCGCCATCGGCCCGCGTATGTTTGTGGCGGGCTTTGGTCTGCAAAAAATCATGCCGCCCGCTCCGGGGGCTACACCACCAGCCGGTGCGGCGCGCGCGGGCGGCGCAGGAGCTGCCGCGACTACTGCACCCGCAGTCCCGGGCTGGATGCGCAGTCGCATTGCGAACATCAGTGAAATCGCCGGCGCCATCAAAACACAAATCGACAGCGGCGCCGACGTCATCAAGATGTACGGCTCACGCGGCACCGGCGCCGACACCAGCACCGCGCAAACGTTCAACTACGACGAAATGAAAGCCGCTGTCGACGCCGCGCACGCGCTCGGCCGTCGCATTGCCATTCATTCATACGGCGCCGCTGGTGGACGCGACGCCGTGCGCGCGGGCGCCAACACGGTTGAGCATAGCATTGAGCTCGACGACGCCACCCTCGCGCAGATGGTCAAGCAAGGCACCATCTATGTGCCGACCATCGACCACAATCGCTACTACGCCGACTTCCGCGACGACTACGGTTACACATTCGAACAAGCACTCGGCCTCGACGCCTACCGCGCCCGCAATCTCGAAACCGCACGCCGCGCGCACAAAGCCGGCGTAAAAATCGCCATGGGCTCCGACGCCGTGCACATGATGTTCGGCCAGAACACCCGCGAACTCGGCTTGCTCGTGCAAGCAGGGATGACTCCGCTCGATGCCCTCAACACCGCCACCGTGATTGGCGCCGAAGTGCTCGGCATGAGCAACACACTCGGCCGCGTGGCGCCGGGCTACTTTGCGGACATTGTTGCGGTAGAGGGCGACCCCACGCGCGACGTGAATGCGTTGTTGCTTGGCGTGCGCTGGGTGATGAAAGGCGGGGCGGTGGTGGTGGACAAGCGGTAGCTCACGAAAGACGCCGCTCTTCGTCCAGCGCTTCCAGTTCGGCCAGCACTTCAAAGTCCTTGGGCCGCCCCGCTGCGCGCTTGACCTTGATCAACCAAGGCAGGTCGAGCACCCGCGTGTCGTGCCCGAACACCGAGAGCGTTGCCGTGTGTGGCAGGATGTCTTCGTAACGTCCGCCGCCCGTGATTTCGCCAAGTAGGTCGAGCGGGCCCAGGGCGGTGACGAGCGTAAAGTTGAGGCCCGCGCGCAGCGTGGCCACCGACCAATCGAATGGCAGTCCTGGCGGCGCGCCGCGCAAATACGGCGCGTGCGGCCGCACGGCCTGCACGAGCCGTTCAAGATTCGCCTCGGTCCGTGCGTACACCACGTCTACATCCTGCGTGAGGCGCGCCGAACCATGCGCGATGGCGGCCACACCACCCACGAGCACAAAATCCACCTGCCCTCGGCTCAGCATGTTCAAGAGTGCAGGAAATGGCGTCACGGGTGTGGCCTCGTTTTCGGTTTCGTGCACTGCGTGCGCATGGCCTTTCCCGCACGTTTGAGTTCTTCAGCGAATGTCCAATGATCGCAGAGCGATTGCAATCGCATTTCCACACTCTTCTGAATGTTTTCACGCAACAACGTGCGATCCACATCTTTTTTGTAGGCCTCGATCACCGGGTCGCGAACCGGTGCCGGTACCAAGCGCAGCTCCAGCTCACACCCCGCCGCGCGGGCCAGACGTTCGAGTGTCGCGATGGTCGGGCTCACCGCGTCGCGTTCAATGCGCGCGACCACCGACTGCGCTGTCCCCGCCGCATCAGCGAGCTCGCGCTGCGAGAGCCCCGCACTGGTACGCGCGTCGTGCAACGCGACTGATATAGATGAGATAGCCATATAGCTATCAAGATAGCGTAAAAGCTATCATATCACAACCCCTTATCCAACAACATCTTAGCGCATTTCGGCGTGAGGTCCGCCGACTGTTTTTGCTATTGCGACTCCGCGCTGTCCGTAATACCTTAGAACTGAGATGAAATCCCCCGTGTCGTCCCCACGCGCTCCGCGCGCCAAGTCTGCGAAGGCCGCTCCGGCCGCCAGCGCCGACACCCCAGCCATGCCGGCCCTCCGATCGTCGCGCCCGCCGGCGGCCTTCGATCCCAAAACCGCCACCGCGCTCAACCTCTGGGTGGTGCTGGCCCGCGCCTTCAACGCCGTCTCTGCGTTTTCGGCGCGCGACATCCAACGCCACGATCTCACCACGGGTGAGTTCGCCGTGCTCGAGCTCCTGTATCACAAGGGCCCGATGCTCCTCGGCGAAGTGCAAAAGCGCGTGCTCGTCTCGAGTGGCGGCACCACCTTCTTGGTGGATCGTCTCGAGAAACGCGGACTCGTCGCGCGCCAAGCGTGCCCCACGGATCGTCGCGCACGCTACGCACAACTCACGGCGGCCGGCGAAAAGCTGCTGCGCGACATTTTTCCGAACCACGCCAAAGTGATGACCGCCGCCGTTGCCGGGCTGAGCCAGGCCGACCAAAAGGTGGCCGCCGTGCTGCTCAAGAAGCTCGGGCTCACCGCCGCGACCCTCGCAGGCGAGTAGGCGAGTAGGCGAGTAGGCGAGTAGGCGAGTAGCCGAGTAGCCGAGTAGCCGAGTAGGCGAGTAGGCTCGGTTCGCGGCCTCCGCCAAACCCCGGCGGCGGCGAGCAAAGAGGCCCGGGCGCTGGCACTGCTTCCGCCTGGTGACACCCCTCCATTGACATCGCCCAACAAATCAATATATTCTCAGTAGTAAGATACTTACCACGGAAATATCTCCGTACCGCTCCCCAACACCTTTGGAGTACATATGAACTGGAATCTCGACACCACCCACAGCATCGCCGAGTTCGCGGTGAAGCATCTGATGATCTCGACGGTCAAGGGACGCTTCAAGACCGTCACCGGCACTGCCACCACCGATGATGCCGGCACGCTCCTCAGCGCCAAGATCGACATTGACGTTGCCAGCATCGACACCAACGTGGCCGACCGCGACAATCACCTCCGCGGCGCCGATTTCTTTGACGTCACCAACTTCCCGGCCATGACGTTCGTGTCCTCGAAGGTTGAGCAGAAGGGCACCGACATCACCGTCACGGGCGACTTCACCATGCGTGGCGTCACCAAGCCGCTCACCATGACCGGCGAAATCACCGGCATCATGAAGGATCCGTGGGGGCTGAGCCGCGCCGCCATCAATGTGTCGGCCAAGCTCAAGCGCTCCGACTGGGGGCTCACCTGGAACAGCGCGCTCGAGACCGGCGGTGTGGTGGTGGGCGACGAAGTGAAAATCACGCTCGAATCCGAAGCCGTCGTCGCACAGGCGTAATGCAAGCAGGGCGAGTAGCCGGTACGCCAGAAACACCAGTAACATCAGTAACACCCCGCGGCGCTACGCCCCATATGGCGTAGCGCCGTTGTTGTTGCCTCCGGAGCGGCTGGTGCGAGGTGTGTGTTCGTCGCATATTCGACACGCACCCCACTCGGAGTTTTCCATGCTGTCACGATCGTCCCGCGCCGCATCCGCGCGCGTACTCGGCTTGATCGCCGCGTTGCTCCCCGCTGCCCTCAGCGCGCAGAGCAAACGCCCCATGAATGCGGACGACATTATGCGCGTCCGCGGCGTGGCCGGAGCTTCCATCTCGCCCGCGGGCGATCGTGTGCTCTACACGGTATCAGCGTGGGAACACACCAACGCCAATCCCGCACGCGGCGACACCGCACTCGGCGACAAACACGATCGTCGCTCCCACGTGTGGATCGTGCCCTACACGGGCGGCACCACTCGGCAGCTCACCTTCAGCGAGCGCGGGGAATCGCAGCCACGTTGGTCGCCCGACGGTTCGCTCATTGCCTTTGTGAGCGCGCGCGGCGCGGCCACCGGTGAAGACGGTCCGCGTCCGCAGCTTTGGTTGCTCAATTCCGATGGCGGCGAGGCCTGGTCCATCACCTCCGCGCGCGACGGTGTCACCGCCTATTCGTGGAGCCCCGACGGCCAGCGCATTGCGTACCTCACCACCGACTCGATCTCGCGCGACGCCGAAGCCAAGCTACGCCGCCGCGACGATCCCAAAGTGTATGAAGGCGATCTGCGACTCAGCCATATCTGGGTGGTAGACGTTGCCACCAAGAAGGCCACCAAGATTACGAGCGGCGAGTACACCGTTCGCGGTGCGCCGAACTGGTCGCCCGATGGCACCAAGCTCGCCTTTGATGCGTCGCCCACCAATCTCATTCGCGATCAGCGTCGCGATGCGTATGTGGTGACCATCGCCACCAAGCAGCTCGATGCACTTACCACCGCGCACGAAGCAATGAGCACGCCGTCGTTCTCGCCCGACGGCAAGACCATTGCCTACACCGCGATCGGTCAAGAGTGGAAAGGGTATAAGGACGGCATCATGCCGCGCACGCTGCGCAATGAACATCTCATGATGTTCGACGTCGCCACGCGCGCCCTCACTGATCATGCGCAGGCGTCGTTTGATGTGGCCGTGGGCGAACCGCGCTGGTCGCCAGACGGCAAGCACATCTGGTTCACCGCGAGTGATCGCGTGTGGCAAAGTCTCTACGATTACACCATTGCCACCAAGAGCTACGCCAAGATCACCAAGGACGTGCTTGTGGGTGGCCTCTCGGTTAACCGCGACGGCAGCAAGATGGCGATGGTGCTCGACACGCCCGATTGGCCCGCAGAAATATTTGTGCAAGATGCCGCCGCGCCAACGCCCAAGCGCATCACCAATACCAATCCGTGGCTCGCAGAGATTGCCATGGGCCGCTCGGAAATCATTACCTGGAAGAGCAAGGACGGTTCGTTAGTAGAAGGCGTGTTGCTCAAGCCCGTAGGCTACACCGCCGGCACCAAAGTGCCCCTTCTTGTTTCGGCGCATGGTGGTCCCACCGGCGCGCACACGAATGGCTTCAAGGGCGGCACGAGCCCCGGGCAAACGTGGGCGTCGCAGGGATGGGCAGTGCTGTATCCCAATCCGCGCGGCTCCACCGGATACGGCGAAAAGTGGATGCGCGGCAATATTCCCGATTGGGGCGGCGGCGATTACCGCGACATCATGACCGGCGTGGACGAACTCATTCGCACCGGCGTCGTGGACTCCACACGCATGGCCTTTGAAGGCTGGAGCTACGGCGGCTACATGACGTCGTGGGTGGTGTCGCAGACGGGGCGCTTCAAGGCCGCGATGATGGGCGCTGGACTGCCCTCGATGCTCTCGATGGCCGGCACCACCGACATTCCGGGCTACATCGACACCTTCTTCAATGGTATGCCACAGTACGACGGCAGTATTGTGAACGCGAACATCAAGCACTACCTCGAACGCTCCGCCATCAGCTACAGCGACAAAGTCACCACGCCGCTACTCATTCTGCACGGTGGTAACGATGAACGCGTGCCGATTGGACAGCCGATGGAGTTTTATCGTGCGCTCAAAGATCGCGGCAAGACCACCGAGCTCGTGTTTTACCCGCGCGAAGGGCACGGCTTTACCGAGTATTATCACCAAATGGATCGCATGAAGCGCGAGTACGAATGGATTTCCAAGTACACGCTCGGGCCGAAGGTGCTGCAGTAACAACAGCGCACACGCTTCGATTCATCCAACCACTCACTCTCTTCGAACTGTTATGGCTTTGAACACATCGCGCGCGGCGTCGCGCAACGCTCTGTTCGCTGTTGCCGTCGCCGCGGCGTTGTGTGTGCCAGCAGGTCTTCGCGCACAGGCAAGTGCCTTTGCCCTTGCGCCAGCGCAGATCGACGCGGTGTTCAAAGATTTTGGCAAGAACACACCAGGGTGCGCCGTCGGTATCTACAACCGCGGCAAGATTCTTTACGCCAAAGGGTACGGAATGGCCGACCTTAACCTCGGCGTTCCCATCACTCCCAAAACCGTTTTTGATATTGGTTCCACATCCAAACAGTTCGCAGCCGCGTCCATTGTGATGTTGGCCAACCAAGGCAAACTCTCGCTCTCCGACGACGTTCGCAAATTCATTCCCGAACTGCCAAGCTACGGATCGACCATCACCATCGATCACATGCTCCGGCACACGAGCGGCCTGCGTGACTACAACGGCCTCCTCTACCTCGGCGGACACTACTTCGAAGATTTTACCGACGACGCCGACGCACTCAAAATCATCGTCGCGCAACGCAATCTGAACTTTGCCCCAGGCACCAACTGGGACTACAGTAACAGCGGCTTCTTTCTCCTCTCCGTGATTGTCAAACGCGTCACTGGGCAAACGTTGGGTGATTTTGCGAAAACCAATTTCTTCACCCCGCTCGGCATGCCCATCACGCATTTCCGCACCGATCACACGGCCATTCTTGCGCATCGCGCCACCGCGTATTCGCCGAGTGAGAAGGGTGGGTTTTCGATTGACATGTCCGATTGGGACCAAGCCGGCGACGGTGCCGTCAACACCAACGTGCTCGAGCTCGCCAAGTGGGACGCTAATTTCTACGACGCTAAAGTTGGCGGCACGGCGTTGATCAGTCGCATGCAGGAGCGCGGCGCGCTGAACAATGGCGACAGCGTGCGCTATGCGCGCGGCCTGTTCGTGGACACATATCGTGGCCTTCGGCGCGTGCATCACGGCGGCGCCTGGGCCGGTTACCGTGCGATGCTCATGCGTTTTCCCGAGCAGGGGCTCTCCATTGGGCTCACCTGCAATGTGGGGAACGCCGACACGCAATCCCGCTCGGAGCGTGTGGCCGACGTTGTGCTAGCACAGGCGTTCAAGGAGCCCGCGGGTGGAGCGAAATCGCCAGCGGTTGCTCAAGGTACGAGCGCTCAATCTGCGACGTTCGATGCCGCGCCCTATGTTGGCAGCTACTTCTCGGAAGAGCATCAGTCAGTGCTGAGCATCACCAATGATGGCGGCAAAGGTGTGCTCTCAGTGCTCGGTGCAAAACTTCCGCTTTCATCGTCGCGTGAAAATCAACTGGAGGCAATGGGCGGCGCCGTGACGCTGGCCTTTACCGAAGGGCGCACGCGCGCTGCGTTGACACGGGGCGGGGCGCCGAGTGGCAGCTATCGTCGTATTGAAACGGTTACGCCAACCTCGAGCGAACTCGCGCAAATCGTGGGCGTCTATACGAGCGCGGAGTTGGGAACCAGCTGGACCGTGCGCAATGAGAATGGAAAACTGCTTATTGCGGGCCGCGCGATTGGTGAGTCGCCGATGGAGCCGGTGATGAAGGATGCATTCACCATGGGGCAGGGCTTTGTTGCCTTCACTCGCGACGCGAGCGGCAAGATCAACGGCTTTGAGGTGAGCGCGAGCCGCATGCTGCGGATTCGGTTCGACCGGTAAAGTACAAGGGCGCCGACGCATCGAGCGTCGGCGCCCTGCGCGCATATCATCCGTGACCGATGAATGCGTCGAGGTGCGCTATGAAAGCGCCTCGAGCAGGCGGTCGATGTCTGCCATGTCGTTATAGACCGACGGTGACACCCGCAACCAGTTCTTCGTCACGCGCACGTTGATCTTTGCGGCCGCGAGTCGCTTGGGCACATCGCTCGAGCCAACATTGGCTTTGGCAAAGGTCACATTGCCACCGGTCGCAGTACTCGGCGTTACGCTCGAAAAACCAAAGCGCGGCATTTCCTGCTGCAGTTTACGAATGAGCGGCAGGCGATGCGCCTGAATGTTGGCCACGCCAAGCGCCTGCACGTATTGCAGCGACGTGGCGAGGAGCGTGACGTTCACTTCCACGCTCCCAGTGAGTGAACCCGTTTCGAATATCCCCTGTGCCGTGCGATTGAAGCTGTACGACACGGGCGTGTAGCCACCCGCCGGAAGGGTGGGCGGATAGTTGGCGTCAATGTCATCGGCTTGGTAGTAGCCGTGTACGGGACGTTCGATTGTGTCGAGTACCTTCTCGCTCGCGTAGAGAAAGCCGAGCCCAAAGTCGCCCATCAGCCATTTGAAGCTGGAGCAGGAGGCAAAGTCGATGCCCGTGGCTTTCACATCAAAGGGTTCGGCGCCCGCCGCGTGCACAATGTCGGCGTACACATACGCGCCGTGCGCATGCGCGAGGTCGGCCACGGCTTTAAGGTCGTGCTGAAAGCCATTGTACATCGCCGCGGCTGACACTTCGATGAGGCGCGTTTTGTTATTGACCGCGCGTTCGAGGTCGCGCATATCGATGCGCGCGTCGGCGGTGGGTTGTACTACGCGCACGTCGAGTCCGCGCTTTTTGAGTTCCATGAGATGCATAATGGAACCTTCAAAGTGCAGCCCGTCGGTCACCACATTGCCATCAAAGCGATGATCGAGCCCGAGCGCGCGCGTCACAAGATTCTCGCCGGCGCTCGTGCTCGAGACGTGCGCAATCTCCGACGGCTTAGCATTGATCAACTGCGCAAAGAGCGCCCGCGGCGTGGGCGCGCTCGGTCCAGAGGCCACCGGTGCGCGCATCGCGCCACGCCGATCAGCTGCGGCCCGCGCGGCCTCCACAGACACCTTGGGAATGGGGTGCGTGTACGCGGCATTGAGATAGGAGTAACCGTTCTCAATGGTAAAGTCGGCCTTCCGTGGAAACTCCGCGCCGGGCGCGGGCATTTCAGTGGGCCGCGCATCGCCCGTGGCGGGCGCACTGGCGCCCAAGCCAAACGACTGCGCGGCGGCAATCCCGCCGACCGAGGCCAGCATTTCGCGTCGATTCATATCCATGTACGTCTCCAGTGCGTCGGCTCGGTGTGATAATCTAGCGCGTTGATCAGACCCGGTCGCTGCGCGAAGGCCCCCCGCATACGGCGTCCATACAGCGAGCGCCTTCTGCGGGGGGCCTTCGCTTGCGCCCTGCCCGTAGCGAGCGACGAGTGTCGCGTGTGCGCCCGCCCGCTCTGTAGCGCCCATCGAGCGTCGCCGCCCCGGACTCACTCGAACACACCAGCCCCAGGACAGCTCCCCCACGCAGCCCGCGGAAAGGGGTCTCGCCGTAGGGCGCTCGCTGTATGGACGCCCGAAGGGGAGACCCCTTTTCGCGCGGCGTCGCGCGGACCAATCCATAAGCGACGGAGTGCGGACCAATCCAAAAGCGGCGCTGGTAGCGAGTCACAAGCACAGGCGATAACGTATGCGAGCGCCTTTTCCCTTGGAGACCCCATGACCCGCCTTACCCGTGCCGCGCTCTTGCTCGCGGTGGCCGCCTTTCCGCTCGCCGCCCAGACAAAGGGTGTTACACACGGCACCCGCCCAGCCCGTCTCGTCATTCGCAACGCGATGATCGTTGACGGCAACGGCACCCCCGCGCGCGGGCCCGTGGACATTGTGATCGACGGCAACACGATCACGCAAATCGTAAACCTCGACCCCGTAGCGCTCAATCGCGGGCAGGCGCGCCGGCCACAGGGCGACATTCAGATTGACGCCACCGGCCGCACCGTGCTGCCCGGGTTGATCAACTCGCACACGCACATGCAGAGCAATCGCTCCGGCCAGAGCATGGGCGGGTTCGACTACTATATGAAGCTGCAACTCGCCAACGGCATCACGACCGTGCGCGAAGTGGGCGCTGAGAACAACAAGGGCGCGATCGATCTGCGCGAGAAGTCGGCCAAAGCCGAGATTGTTGCGCCGCGCATTCTGGTGTATCCGCAGTTCGCCAACGAAGAAGGGCGCGGCGTGACCACGCCCGCGCTCGCGCGCGAACATATTCGCCGCCTCAAAGCCCTTGGCGCCGATGGCGTGAAGTTCGGCGGCATCGATCGCGATCTCATGGAAGCCGCGTACGACGAAGCGCACAAGGTTGGGCTTCCCACCGCGCACCACATTGGCGTGGAAGAAACCAACGCGTGGGACGAAGTGAAGTTTGGCGGTCGCAGCATCGAACACTGGTACGGCATTCCCGACGCCGCCATTCCCGATCTCCGTCAGCACTTTCCGAGCAACTACAACTATTTGAATGAGACCGACCGCTTTCGTTGGGCCGGTCGCTTGTGGCGCGAGGCCGACCCCAAGATTCTCGACTCGCTGCTCACCGCGATGGTCAAGGCGAACGTGACGTGGGTGCCTACGCTCGACATTTACGAAGCCAGCCGCGATCTGCAGCGCGCGCAGAACCAACCTTGGTTCAAGGACATGTTGCACCCCTCGCTCGCCAACTACTTCAAGCCCGACCCCGCTAACCACGGCTCGTACTTCATTGGCTGGAGCAGCACCGACGAAGTGTACTGGAAGGAGAACTACGCGCTTTGGATGGGCGCGCTGCGCGATTTTGAACGCAAGGGCGGCATCATCGGTTGCGGCGACGATGCGGGCTTTATTTACGAGGTGTACGGCTATGGCCTCGTGCGCGAGATGGAACTGCATCAGGAAGCCGGCTTCAACCCCATCAAGATCATTCAGCATTGCACCGGCAACAACGCCAAAATCCTCGGCATGGAAAACAAAATCGGCCGCATCCGCGCCGGCTTTCTTGCTGATCTAATTGTTGTGGATGGCAATCCGCTCGAAGACATCAAGGTGCTCTACGCCGGTGGCACGAGCGCCATTCGCGACGGCAAGGAAGTAAAAACGCTCGGACCCGAGTGGATCATCAAGGACGGCATCCCCTACAACGGGCCGCGCTTGGTGAGTGAAATCAAGGACATCGTTGCCAAGGCCAAGGCCGGCAACAAGTAGCACGCCGCGCGCACGGTGAATGCCTCACGTGCGGCATTCACCGTGCGCGCGCAACACTCTTCCGCATCGCTCAGGAGCTACGCGTGTTCGAGAAAGATCTCCTCAAAGGCAAAGTCGTTCTCATCACCGGCGGCGGCACCGGACTCGGCCGAGCCATGGGAGAACGCTACCTCGAACTCGGCGCCAATCTCGCTATCTGCGGGCGACGTGAAGAAGTGTTGAAAACCGCCGCCACCGAAATGGTGGCGGCGAAGGGCGGCGAAGTGTTCACCATTCCGTGCGACGTGCGCGACCCCGAGCAGGTGGAGAACATGGTCGCCGCCGCGTGGGAGCATTACGGCGGCGTAGATATTCTCGTGAACAACGCCGCCGGCAACTTTACTTCGCCCACGGAGTTGCTCTCACATCGCGCGGTGGATGCGGTGCTCGGTATTGTGGCGCACGGCACCTTTTATGTGACGCTCGCCCTCGGCAAAAAGTGGATTGCCACCAAGCACAAAGGGCGCGTGCTCAGCATTGTGGCCACGTATACCGACAGCGGCAGTGCCTTTGTAGTGCCCAGCGCCGCCGGCAAGGCCGCGGTGCTCGCAATGAGTAAATCACTCGCCGTGGAGTGGGCGCGCTATGGCATTACGATGGTGTGCATTGCGCCCGGCCCGTTCCCCACGCCAGGCGCGTGGGAGCGGTTGATGCCCGACCCCGCGCTGCACGCCTCGGCGATCAACCGTATTCCGCTCAAGCGCGTGGGGCGGTATGAGGAGTTGGCGAATCTCGCGAGCTACTTGGTGAGCGACCAAGCCGAGTATATCAACGGCGAGTGCATTCGCATTGATGGCGGCGAGTTTATTAAGGGGGCCGGGGAGTTCAGCTGGATGGAGCAGCTGACCACGGAGCAGTGGGTGGCGCTGGCGGAGAAGGGGAAGAAGGTGGGGAAATAGGTCTCCTTCAGCCGTCAGTGATCTCCGCCGTATCCCACGCGCGGCGGGCGTGCCTGATGGTCAGTACCACCACGCGCTTGCCGTCCACGCGGTAGATCACGCGATACGGCGCGTGCAAGATTTCGCGATACTCCGGCCGATTGATTTCCGGCACTATCCGACCGCGCTTTGCGAGTCGATCGAGCGCGGAGATCCGCGCCAGAAGTTGTTCGAGCCACGCCGTAGCGGCCTGCGGCCGATCCTTGGCGATGAAATCGACTGCCTCCGTCGCACGCTGGAGGGCACGAGGCGACCAGACGACGTTCACTTGGCGTGACGGCTCCGCAATTTCTTAGCGACTGCGGCGTGCGAGAGTGTTTTGCCGTCGGCCACCTCATCCTCGGCGGCGCGGACGTCCCGAAGCAGTTCGAGTTCTTCCGTCAGCGCTTCGTAAGCGGCGATATCGAGCAATACTGCCGCACTCCGTCCATGCTGTGTGAGGTACATCGGCGCTCCACTCTCGCGCACTTGACCAATGAAGTGGGCTGCGTTTGCGCGGAACTCGGTTACCGGCTGGATGTCGCGGCTTGGTTTCAGCGTTGCCATGGGTGTCTCGTGAAAAATAGAACGGTACAGAATAACGTACCGAAATTTCTTTTCCGCCGCAACGGTCACTCCGAGGCGGCGGCTATTTCGCCACCTTCTTGTGGGGAGCCTTCTTGTGGGGCGCCTTCTTGGCCGGAGCCTTCGCCGGTGAGCCGACTGCTGTGACCGGATACTGTCCTCGCTCCTCCGCAATCCGATCGGCGAGATAGACTTTCATGAGCGATTGGTAGGGTACGTCACGTTCGTTGGCGAGCGCGCGGAGTTCATCGAGCATGCCGAGCGGCAGCCGGAGCGAGATGGTTTGGGTGGAGGGCTTGAGGTTGGGGAACGACACCTTGCGACCCTTGCTCCAGTCGATGTAGTCCGTGGTGTCATGCGTCATCCAGAAGGCACCCGCTTCCTCATCGGAAGCAAATTTCGGGATGGGTTTGAGTTTCATTTGCTTCGCACGCTTGCTCATATCGTTCGCGCTCCACTCGGCAGTTGGCGAGCATCAGATGTGTATATTATGACAATATACAAAAATTGGAAGCCTGCCCAGCTCAACAACTTCACCCCAAGGCCTTCGTCGGCCCCCACCATTCCCTTGCCGCCCGAAGCGCCGCGCCGCGGCCCCCGCAGGGCCGCGGAGTACCGTCCGTCGAACCCAGTCGGAGCTCTTCGCGCTTCGGCATTGAGTACTACAGCGTAGTATGCGACATTGTAGTATATGCCACCCTCCTCCCCCCGCGACCTCCGCAGCGCCGTGCTGCCAACAGCCCCAGCCGCCGTAAACGCCGCGCAGCTTCGCGCCTTGCGGCGTTCACTCCGCGCCTCGCAGGCGGTATTCGCGCGGTTCCTCAACGTCAGCACGCAGCTCGTGCAGGCCTGGGAGGGTGAGCGTCGCCGGCCGGAGGGTGCCGCGCTGCGATTACTGGAGATTGCGCGGCGCGATCCGGGGGCGGTGTTCGAAGGATTCGCGGAGCCGCACACCAAGCCGCACACCAAGCCGCGCGCGGGGTCGCATGCGGGGTCGCATGCGGGGTCGCCGGCTCCCGTGCGGGATCGTGCCACCGTCCGCGTTCGCGTGATGCGGCAGTGCGACGACATCCAAGGTACTGATACCCTTGCCATGACTCCGGCCGAACGCTTGGAGATGATGTGGCCATTGGCGCGCAGCGCCTGGGCCTTTACCGGAGGGCGAGTCAGTGCTGAACCCGGACTTTCGCGACATGTTGTCCGCATTCAACGCCGAGCGCGTTGAGTATTTGGTGGTGGGCGCGTATGCGATGGCGCAGTACGGCTACGTGCGTGCCACGGGCGATCTCGATTTTTGGATACACCGAACACCGGAGAACGCCGATCGCGTACTTGGCGCGCTCGCGGCGTTCGGCGCGCCCCGCGGGTTGGTAAAGCGATCCCATCTACTGAAGCCCGATATCGTTGTGCAGGTCGGGGTGGAGCCGAGTCGCGTGGATATTCTCACCTCGATTGACGGGGTGAAGTTTGAGGCCGCGTATAAGGCCCGCACCGAAACGGAGGTGGGTGGTGTGCGCGTGCCCTTCGTGAGTCTCGCGCACCTGATTCAGAACAAGCGGGCGACGGGGCGAGAGCGGGACCAATCCGATGTGGCGATGTTGCAAGCGGCGACCAAACGGCGAAAGGCACGGTAGCCCCGCTATCAGGCTGCCTGAGATCTGCGACAAACCGTGTCTAACTCGTTTACAGACAATAATTTACGATAAAGCCTCGCTTTAGTGCCATACTTGACGCCATACCTTATTCTGCCTACTATACACATATGAAGATCGGCGCTGAGTGGATGCCGTTCTCGACTACAATTCTCTGAGCCACGAGTCCGATGACTTTGTCCGCGCACGCCACCTCCTCTTCGCCGGCCGGCCGCCGCCGCCGGTCTACCGCGCAAGATCCGCTCAAGAAGGTGACGCTCCGCCTGCACCACTCCGTGGCCAGCGCAATTCGCGCTCTCGTCGAGTCAGGCGAAGCAGCCAGCGCGGACGCCTTTATCGAAGCGGCCATCGTCGCTCAACTGCGCGACAATCGTCGCAAGCATGTGTACGAGTCGTACGCGGCCGCCGCCGATGACGCGGAGTTTATGAAGGAAATGCACGACACCGCGCGCGCGTTCGACCACACCGTAAGCGACGGACTCTCGGCGCACGACCACGATCACCACGAGCGCTAGCGCGTGTCGTACACCGGAGTGGTGCATCGCTGGGATGTGTACTGGGCCGATCTCGAACCTGGCGTTGGCCACGAACAGAAGGGCGCACACCGTCCAGTGATTGTTGTGTCGAACGACGGCTACAACGCCACGTTCCGCATGGTCACCGTGGTGCCGACCACTAAGCTCGAGCACAAAGTGCGGCGCGTCTATCCGTTTGAAGTGCTGCTTCCCACGGGCACGCTCACCGCGCAGCACGCGAGCATCGCCATGCCGCAGCAGGTGCGGTCGATTTCATCGCTGCGATTGGTTGAGAAGATTGGTGTGCTGAGCGATGCGCAGCACCAAGCGGAGATTGAGAACCGCCTCCTCGAGCACCTCGGCATTGTGTTTGAGGCCGACGAGCTCGCGTAGCTGACCGTCGTCGTTGCGCTGTGGCGCTCCGCCCCTCACGCTACGGCGAGAAACATAAAGAACACGCCGGACACCAAGGCATTGGTGTCAAGAATGACGCTCACCGTGCGCGGCGGACCTTTGTCACAGCATTCGCCACGTCGGCCGGCCGGAGGACGCTACGCTATCGCGATCGGACGAATCTTTTTCAACTCCGTCGTCAACGCAGAGTGATGCGCGTGGTACAGATCCCAAGTGAGTTGCAGGTTCAGCCAGAACTCTGCCTCCACGCCAAGTAATCGTTCCAGCCGCAGCGCGGTGTCGGGCGTCATGCCGCGCTTGCCGTGAATCAGTTCATTGATACGTGGATACGACACACCAATGCGCTCGGCTAACTCCGTCTGGGTAATACCGAGCGGCTTGAGAAA
This sequence comes from Gemmatimonadota bacterium, assembly GCA_026387915.1. NCBI lineage: Bacteria > Pseudomonadati > Gemmatimonadota > Gemmatimonadota bacterium. Next base: position 2,811 of record JAPLKS010000021.1, on the reverse strand, counting down.
CTCTTCCATGAGCATGGCGCCCGGGTGGGTCGGCGCGCGGTGCGTGGGGATTCGGGCCATGTCCCTGCCTCGGTGGATGAGGCCGGAGTATAACGAATAACGTTATACGTTACAATCCGGGGTTCGGCCGATGGCAGCCCCCTCGCCACCGCGATAGATTCTAAGTGCGCCCCCCACGCCCTCCCTCACCATTCCCCCGCCACGGGTACCTGCATGACCCCCACCGGCGCTGCCTACTTAAAGGAAGTACGCTCCTTCCTCGACTCCCACGTCTTTCCCGCCGAAACAGGCGTGATGAGCAAGCCCTTCGCCGAGAGTGTGCCATTCCTGGCCACCCTCCGCGCTGAAGTCAAAAAGCGGGGGCTCTGGGCGCCGCATCTCCCGGAATCGCTCGGCGGCCGCGGAATGACGTTGAGCGAGTTCGCCCACGTCTCCGCCCTGCTCGGCGAGAGCCCGATTGGGCACTACCTGTTCAACTGCCAAGCGCCGGATATCGGCAACAGCGAGCTGCTGCACGACCACGGCACCGCGGCGCAGAAAAAAGAGTGGCTCGAGCCGCTCGCGCGCGGCGACATTCGCAGCTGCTTCAGCATGACCGAGCCGGAGTTTGCGGGGAGCAACCCGATTCACATGGGCACCACGGCGGTGCGCGATGGCAACGACTATGTGATCAACGGCCACAAATGGTTTATTAGCAGCGCCGAGGGGAGCGCGTTCACCATTGTGATGGCGGTGACCAACCCGGCCGAAGCGCCGCACAAGCGGGCGAGCCAGATCATTGTGCCCATGAACACCCCCGGCATTACGCTGGTGCGCAACATCAGCACCTTTGGGCACGCGGGGAGCGATTGGATGAGCCACGCCGAGTTGCGCTATGAGAATGTGCGCGTACCGGTGACCAATATTTTGGGCGCCGAGGGGGATGGGTTCAAGTTGGCGCAGGAGCGGCTCGGCCCAGGGCGCATCCATCATTGCATGCGGTGGATTGGCATTTGCGAGCGCGCGTTCCGCTTGATGTGTGAGCGCGCGGTGAGTCGCGAGCTGAACCCGGGCGAGTTGTTGGGGCATCAGCAGGCGGTGCAGTTCTGGATTGCGGAGAGTCGCGCGGAAATGGACGCGGCGCGGCTGTTGGTGTTAGACACGGCCGCCCAGATTGAGGCGCGCGGCGCGCACGAGTCGCGTGAGCGGATCAGCTTGATCAAGTTCCACGTGGCCGGCGTGTTGCAGCGGGTGCTCGACCGTGCCATTCAAGTACACGGCGCGCTCGGCGTCACAGACGACACGCCGTTGGCCGGTTGGTATGCGCACGAGCGCGCGTCGCGGATTTATGATGGGCCAGACGAAGTGCACAAGGCGAGCGTGGCGCGCCGGATTTTGAAGGAGTACGGGTTGCCAGGGCGCCGGCGTGGGCCGGCGGGGGAATCCAGATAGAAAAAGGCCGTATTGTTTGCATTTAGGAGGGTATATGTATAGATTTATGCCTATTGCTATACATATCCGATCCTGAGGTAAAGTAAACTGACATATACGACCTTTGACCTCACCCCTCTCGACGAGGCGGCACTCGAGACTCCCGCGATTCTGCGGGGGGTGACGGACGCGTCGCGTCAGTTGGCGGAGCTGAAGGGAGTGGCGGCTTCGATTCCGAACCAGCGCATTTTGATCAGCGCGCTGGGGATACAGGAGGCGAAGGACTCGTCGGCCATCGAGAACATTGTCACCACGCACGACGAGCTTTTTCGCGAGTCGTCCAACAGCAGCGAAGTTGCCAATCCGGCGGCGAAGGAAGTGTTGCGTTACCGTCAGGCGCTGCAGGTGGGCTATGATCTCGTTCGCCGAGACGGACTGATCACGAACAACCACATACTGCAGATACAAGCCAAGTTGGAAGAAAACAGCGCCGGATTTCGGCGGGTGCCCGGCACAACGTTGAAGGACGGAGCCGGCCACGTGGTGTACACACCGCCGCAGGATGCGACGCGCGTGATTACGCTGATGACTGAACTCGAGGCGTTTATCAATGCGCCGCGTACCGAGCGCATGGACCCGCTCGTGCGGATGGCGGTGATGCATCATCGGTTTGAGAGTATCCATCCGTTCTACGACGGCAACGGGCGCACGGGGCGGATTTTGAACGTGCTCTTTCTTGTGAAGGAAGGGCTGCTCGACATACCGGTGCTGTACATGAGCCGACACATTGTGCAGACCAAAGGGGAGTACTACCGCCTCCTGCTGGCCGTGCGGGAGCAGGGGGCGTGGGAGGAGTGGGTGACGTACATGCTCACTGCGGTGACGGAGAGCGCGCGTGAGGCGATTGCGATGGTGGTCGCGATTCGAGAGGCAATGCTTGAGGTGAAGCATCAGGTACGGAGCGGGTTCAAGTTCTACTCGCAGGATCTGATCAACAATTTGTTCGCGCATCCGTACACGAAAATCCAGTTCGTAGAAAACGATTTGGGTGTTTCGCGTATCACCGCGACCAAGTACTTGGACGCGCTCGCCGAGGCAGGGATTCTGGCCAAGACGAAGGTGGGTCGATCGAGTTTTTACATCAACGTTCGGCTCGTTGGTATCCTGGCTGATTCGGCTCACACCGAGAGATGACGATGACCCTGTGGGAATACGCGGACGGCGAGATGCCGAAACGACGGGAGACTCAGGGATGAGCGCGGAAATGCCGCTGGCAGCGTTGAGTGCGTGGGCGGCCGCGCAGGCGCCGAGCGTGGGTGCGGTGCGCGAGATTCAGCAGTACCCCGGCGGGTTCAGCAACCTGACGTATTTGATCGCGGCGGACGGTGGCACCTTTGTGGT
>JAPLKS010000020.1 GCA_026387915.1 Gemmatimonadota bacterium | reverse complement strand
GCGAAAAAACACTTCATGGTAACGAACACACAACAATCTATAGTGCGCTTCTTGGTCTTTCAAAAATACAAAAGTCTGTCTACTCGGCGAAAAACTTCGCAAACGCAGCTGCAACCCTCCTGAGCAAACAGTTCATTACAAAATCTACAACCGTTGGCGAGATGCCAACGGTGCTCAGTAAACTGAGCAACTATTACGAAAACGAAAAGAAGCCAACCGCATTCAATAGAATACGCGAAGCATTTCTTCTTTCGTTGACAAAATTCCTAAAGCACACCAAAAACTCGCCGATATTTTCCCTTTGCCATGAAGTACCCAGCCACAGAGTTCTTCGTCGCAAACAACACTCGCCGCTTCGCTCGCCACGCCAACTATACGAACTGTATCAATACATTCTGACCGATGCACGCATTAGAAATCTAGAAACGAGAAACATTTACGCCGAAAGCGTTTTGATAATGACGCTGCATGGCTTTCGTCCAACCGAATACTTCAACAGACTGTTTGCGCGTGATAAGATTTCAGGTCATCTCCGAATCAATGGAAGCAAAAATCAATTTTCAGACAGAGTCGTACCGATGCTCACGTTTCCGTCTGAACTGAGTAAGAATCGCACAGCCATCGTTTCGTCAAGCACGCTCAATTCTTATCTAAAACAGTATGACCCGCTACTAACAACGCGGGACTTTCGGCGAACCTATTCCATATTCTGTGAGTCAGCTGGAATCGTTCGTTCTCATATTCAATACTATTTTGGTCACGCGAACCGCGAAATGCTTGACCTCTACCAACGCAAGCACACGTTCACGAGGGAACTGCTGAATGAGGATCGTGCGAAATTGCAAAAGTTTCTGGAGTCTGATTTGAACACTGCACAATCACAACAAACACCATCACCATTTGCACCGGCATCACAACAGTTCTTCGGTACCTTGGCAAAATCGTAGACTCTAGCTTCAGCGTCGGATTGTGATTGACACATACGCTCCGCCGGTGATCACCTTTAAGAGGAAGCTCAATGTCACTGAAAACACAAAGACCCACCATCAAAAAGTCTGACAATCGTCGTGCTGTGGAACAGTCACTCGAATCTGGGAAGCGATAGGTGAGCGTAGCGAAGACAACGAAACGCGCGCGCATTAAGGACTCACCCACAATCTTCAGTCTGTTTTCTGGAGGCGGTGGGCTTGACCTTGGTCTTGATGCTGTTGGCTTCCACACTGCCGTTGCGACGGACATTGACTTTCATAGCTGTATCTCGCTTGCACAACTCAACTCCCGTGCGAGGCAGCTGAACCACAATCGCCCAGCCCTCATTGTCAAGCAAGACATTAGGGCGCTTGATCCCGTGGCAATCGCAGAAGCCGCTGACCTACGCTCAGGCGAGATCAGTGTGCTTTCTGGTGGTCCACCATGCCAAGCATTCAGCATTTTTGGCAAACGTCGCGGCATGGCGGATGCTCGTGGAACCCTTGCCTTTGAGTACCTTCGCGTGCTGAAGGCACTCAATCCCGAAACTTTCTTGTTCGAGAATGTCTTCGGGCTCTTGACGATTGATGGCGGCAAGCTGCTTGAGCTCATCGTAGACAAACTTTCGCGTCCCGCACGTGGCATGCGCTACGAAGTATCTGTGCTACGCCTCAACTCCGTGAGCTTCGGAGTGCCGCAATACCGAGATCGAGTCTTCTTGATTGGCAGTCGTATCGGAAAGGCTGTGGGGTCTATTGACTCGTGGACGACGGAAGGTTCTGATCTCTTCTCGCCAGCCAAGCCTTCATACCGAAATGTCAGAGACGCGCTCAGGGGGCTGCCGAAGATCGGCACTTCCGACATCGCAAATCACACTGGCAGGGAACACAGTGAGCGAATCATCGATCGGTATCAGTCACTTAAGCCTGGCGAACGAGATCCCAAGACTCGCATCAACAGGCTGGATCTCGATAGACCGAGTTTCACAATCATCGTCGGCTCGGACAAGGGGGGTGGAAAGGGACATGTTCATCCGACTGAACCTCGTGAGGTTACACCAAGGGAAAGTGCTCGCATTCAAACTTTTCCTGACTGGTGGTCGTTTTCGGGGACTTCCCGTCATCCCATCCGTCAGGTTGGAAACGCCGTCCCTCCGCTGCTAGCAGCTGCCGTAGGGAACGCAATCGCCACTCAGATCTTTGGGCGAAAAAGGATTACTCTCAGTGACGCAGTGAAATCACTTGGGCAGGAACACCTTTTTCAGCGCAAGTGACGCTCAGGTTTCGAGCTGCGCGAGATGTGCCTGTAGATGAGTCGCTGACGGATAGTCGGCAATGCTGATTGGAAGGTGCAGGGAACGCCCGTCCAAGTCGCCGTATTTCGTCGCAGCGATTCGCTTCGACATAACCACAGAGAAGCTGGCAGGATCCACCCCTATGTAGTTCAGGTCGAACAGGGTATGCACGTCGGCTCGAAGTAGGAGTCCGTTTTCTGGAGCATGCGTGCCGTCCACAGAGAACGGAACGATATGCGCCGCCTCCAATGCAGCCGCGGCATCGAACTGCGTTATTGCGCATCGTCCTTGATAGAGCGCGAGCAACTGCCTTCTGAAACGCGGCTGCCCACGGCGCACTGCTATGGCACGCATGATTCTCTCGCGGACGGGCATTGGCATAGCATCCGCTTCATTAGCGAGCGTCGCAAGTTCCCCGTCTGGCAACGTGCTGGTGCTAGCGGGCACAACGGCGACTGGAGGGTAATCGCCAATAGTTTTCCCATGCACGATAGCCGAAAGCAGATCAGGTGACCGTGCCTGCCAACCGTCACCTGTCTGGGTGAGCAAACCGTGACGAACCATCACCTTTAGCATTGCGCGTAAGCGACGGGCTGGAGTTGTCTTGTCGTCTGGAGGCTGACTATTCGAAGCGAGCGCTGCTAGAAGTGAACCGTCGCCAGGACGCCAGTTATGTTCGATACCCCAGTAGATCTGTTCGAAAGAAAGAGTTTGATCTCCGACGTCGAGAAACGCACTTGCGAGCACGGCGAATGATCGCTCGCCGTCTTCTTCGACTAGCTCAGCCATCGCCTGTATCCAGACCGCACGCGTCGAAACTCGGTCTTCCAAGAGCGCACGTCCCAATGGAGTCACATGGATCGCCCCCTTTGTTTTAATCGTGGGGGTTAGCACTCCAAGTAGGGTCCACGGACTCTGATACCCGCGAAAGAAGTTGCGATCGGGGCTGGTACCAATCCAAGCCGTTTCAGGAAACTCTTGGGAAAGAGAAGTGTACACGGGCGAACTCTCTTCGCGGATAGATTCGCCCTCGTGATTAGCTAAAGTTCGAAGGACGCCTAGCCAATAGACTTCCTCGTAGGATCCCTCACGTCCACGATCAAAACCGAGCCATTTGGCGGCGTATCTCATTAAAGGCTCTCCCAGTATCTGTCGGCTGCGGTGCAATTTGGCTTGGTCGGCTTACACAAGTATACGGTTTACCGTGGATGTCAGACAGTCGCAAGCAGATTACGCAGCGGCGACAAGCAGCCCGTGTCGTCAGAATACTTTCAGAACGCGCGCGTGTTCAACACCTAACGACGAGTGTGGTATGTGACCAAACGCCAACACATTGCTCGCATCAAAACACTTATGAAGCGTCTTGAAAAGGGCGATACTGTTTCGAATAAGATGCTGTCTACAGTGCTGAGCGTAAAACAAATAGATGAGATGAAACAAAGCTGGCAAAAAGAAAAAGCAGCCAGACGAGAGACGAAGCCAAAACACATCATCCGTTATCAAAAACTACTAAGGATTGCACAGTTTCTTGAGGGTAGATACGAAAGAATGCACGCGCTCAAACAGGGTACGGATGAGAAACGAATAAGAATGAATGAAAAATGTGAAGAAGCGTATGAAGCAGCGTTAGAACACATACGTGAAGACTTTTCTCGATACTCAGACTGGCTCGACCGTGATCCACCTGAAGAACAACCATGCGCTGATAACATGCCGCGGGTGATTGGATCTAACAGTTTTTATTGTACAGAAATGGTGAAGCGTGGAACGATGACAAAGCGCGATGTAAAGATTTACGCATTGAATAACGCTTTAGAAGTGTTGAACCCACCAGTGATGTACCAAATCAAGGACCAAATCTTGGCAACGCGCAGTTCATTTCTAACACGAGCAAAGCCAGACTTCTCACAGATTAAATTCTAGACACCAGAAAAAGTGATTATGTGTGTTCACTTTTTTCGGTGTCACGTTTCACCGTTCACCGTGATTTGATGACTGAACGATGAGGTCGGATAGTCTGTCATAACATGTCGGTGGTGCATAAAAAAACTCTCAGAGTATTCGTCTGAGAGTTTTTCTTGCTATCTACTCGTTGCTTGAGTCATGCCGACACCATCATCAATGAATCTATTTCCTTCTTGATGTACAACACCTTTCGTCCAATGCGTATTGGGCGAATGTCTTTGCGTTCCACGAGCAAGGCATCTAACAAACGTGCGAACGAATCTCGATACATGCCATACGACATTGCTAACGAGTTGATACTGAAATATTTCTGTTCTATAGTCTGCGTGACCTTCATTGTAACCTCTTTTATTGTGTAGGGATGCTGCTACTTGATGATGATGTGATTTCTGTACGCGAACTCAATCAAACGTGGAATAACCTCTGCCATGGTTTTGCAATGAAATCGCGTCATCAGCAGCTCGATTAATATCAGATATTTTTCCTCAGTGATTTTCACTGTTAATGCTTTAGTGTTCATGTCTTACTCCTTTCCAACCAACCAAATCTCATAACATCTTTAGAGATATCGGCATATTTGGGTTTAAAGTGTGTAACTGATTTTGGAGTTCTATGATGGATAATGTCCAATCCGCGTTCTTTAGCAAACTGGCTGTACAACGCTTCGCTCATTTCCCAAGAATCTTGAGAGTTATCGAGTTGTCCTGAATCCTCTAAGTGCTTATTACCTAAAGTCTTCATCAGGTATTTGATTTTGTTGCAGTAATGTTCTTCATTAGCTGATTTTGTTGAAATGAAATAAGCACCATGAATGTTTCGACCAATCACGAGATTGGCTTTCTTAGCTGCCTGAATGATTACATCATCAGACATGTTGTTCATTCCTACTGCTGACATGTACACGGCTCCATGAGCGCGTTTATCTGCATACTGCTCAACAATCGATAACATTTTTATTCCACACTTTAGATGCTTCTTAAGCTCTCGTCTAAACGTTCCCTGAAGTCGTTGTTGGTACTCAACAGCATCAACTTGTTGCCGCGCTATGGTTACGGTTTTTGATTTCGGAGGATTTGAATGCGAGTATCTTTTGTAACTCGCACTTGTGTTGACTCCTGCTATTCTCCGAACTGACTTTGCTCGTAGTTGGTTAGCGAACTGATATTGGATTGTTGTCACGGCATCAGACTTCGGCTGAAACTGAACAACGATGTCCCAGTGTTGTTTGCTTATCCAGGTCTTTAATGCATCTCTATTTGTTATGCATTCCTTGTTGCTGGGAGCTTCTTGGAGAAGTGAATATGTTGTTGTGTTTGTCATTATGTTCTTAGATATGTTTTGTTTAGAGTCACCCTCTTCTAAACCGTGACCTTTTGTGTGTCTCAGATGTACAGATGAATAGTGGTAAAACAGTCAAGGATAACGATGATTGATTTGCACGCTATGTCTGTGTTCACAAGTGGATTCCCGTGAGCAAAACTATTTATACGTGCTGACCATTCCTGGACTGCGAAAATCAACGATTCTTTGTAACAGTGTTGCCATATACGACGAAGCCAACCTTTTGGGTTGGCTTTTTTGCAGCGAAAACTTTTTTGAATATCTGTTCCTGAACCTGTTTTACCTATGCAAGTCTCTGTGGTTTAGTCAACCGTGTAACGCGAGTTGTTGAAGTATTTCACGGTGTAATTCTTTAGCTGTGTAGTACTACTGATGTATAGTCTTAGTGAAAAACCATATAGTCTTAGTACAAGTTTCTGTTAGCATGTAAAAACTCCGTTCTTATCAACTATCATTCTGCGAACTTTAGAAATCGTTATTGGCGATGCATTCAGGATTTTACTAACGTGAGTTACGGAAAGATTGTCTCTTAACAGTTTAATCGCTTTCACTGATTGCGGCTTGCTCAAGAACTTCGCGCGAGATTCAACAGTACCAACCTTGCGTCCTAGATATTTTCCTTTGATGCGAGCTAGTGCAATACCCTCTAGCGTTCTCTCTCGTATTGTTTGACGTTCCATCTGTGCAACGCAACCAAGCACCGTCATAATCATGTTGCTGACGTTGTCTATTTCTCCTGTCTCTGTTAGCAGTCGGATGTTTTCTTTGGCGATGATGACTTGAACTAGATGCTCGGCAAAGAACTGCATCGTAGTCAGTACATCAATGGTATTTCGTCCAACTCTTGACAGTTCTGTGAAGTGAATCGTGCCAATCTCACCGTTAGATACTGCATCTAGAAGTTTCCGACCTTCTGTTCGTTCCGAGAACTTGACCGCACCACTCACCTTTTCCGAGTAAATCCTATCTGCTTGTGTCTTTAAACCGCCTAGAATCGTCGCAGAATGAGAAAGTCCGTGTTCCTGACGTTCCAGTGACTGGTTCTTACTACTGACTCTGCAATAGACGACAGTGAGTTTCTTCAAAATCTCCCCTTTTTAGTGTATAAGAATAGACTGATACTTAAATTTAAGTGTTATTCCTCAATGGTCAAGCACGCGTTTGGTGGTCTAACTGCTTGTAGGATAAGCACTTAACACATAAGAAATGAGTAGATTTGTCTTGTGTGTTAGGGAATCGCTTTCTTCAAATTTGACTATAAAAGAATCTTTAGTCTAAAAATGATGTGGTTTCTGTCCCAGTGTTCGGTGTAGATGAGAGAACGGAAAAAGTGATTATGCGGTTCACTTTTTCTGTTCTCACGTTTCGCCAGAATTACAACCGTTCTTTGTTTTATTGTTTATTATTTATCTTCAGCAAACTTCGTCAAAACTTTCGTCATAATTGCCGTGTGCGCGAGTTTTACGGGTTTCTCTGAAATTGACTGGCGGCTGTAAGTGGTTCTGTGGCAACGGTTTATGGTGTTCGACTAGAGGTGTAACATTCATGGGATTTTGTTATTCTTTCATATCCGCAAGAATACTAGACTAGTAGGCATGCCGACTACCCCTGCCCTCAACGGACTGACCCTCGTCCGCCATCCGCTGGTCCAGCACAAGGTCACCATCCTGCGCGACAAAGCGACGCCGACAAAGATATTTAAGGAACTCGTCGACGAAATCGCCATGCTCATGGCCTACGAGGCCACCATCGACCTCGCCCTAGAACCGGTCGGGGTGGAAACCCCACTGGAGCAGACCATTGGGCAACGTGTGGCCGGGAAAAAACTGACACTCGTTCCCATCCTGCGCGCCGGCCTCGGTATGGTAGAGGGGATTCTCAAGCTCGTGCCGTCGGCGCGGGTCGGACATATTGGCCTTTATCGCGATCACGACACGCTCGAACCGGTTGCGTACTACTTCAAGATTCCCGGCGACGCGTCAGAACGGGACTTTCTGTTACTCGATCCCATGCTCGCAACCGGCGGCAGCGCCGTCGCAGCACTCGACGCGCTCAAAAAAGCCGGCGCGCAGCGTATTCGTTTTCTCTGCCTCGTCGCCGCCCCCGCCGGCGTCGAGCGCGTGCACGCCGCGCATCCGGATGTGCCGATCTTCTGCGCCGCGCTCGATCGCGAACTCAATGAGCGCGGCTACATCTTGCCCGGACTCGGCGACGCCGGCGATCGGTTGTTCGGCACGCGCTGACCGCGACGCGCAATCGGAACAACTCGCAGCAACTGTTTGCGCGCGCGACCTCGCGCATTTCTGCCCGCAACCACGTATACTTGTTTGCAATCACGTGCGCATGCATATTTTTGGCGCACATGCTGTTCGGTTCGCCGGTGGTTCGCCCTGCAACTCGCTCATGCTGATCAACCTGCTGCCGGACTTTCTTGAAGTTCTTCAGAGCACCGACGCAGTCGCGGCATACCACCGCTACTTCGAGGCGCACCGGGCGACGCTCGAAGCGTACTGGCACAACTATGTGATTGATCCGTCAGGGCAGCATTTCGAGGACGTCGTCGCAGACACGGTCCGGGCCAGTCGCGACGACCTCCACGCAATGCTCGCCCGAACGGATATCGTGACCCTCGCGCGAAACGCCGAGGAGCAGTGCCGCCAGTTGTTTGAAGTGGATAGCCACGTCGATGTCGTGCTCATGGTCGGCGTTGGGGCGGCAAACGCCGGGGAACTTGTCGTCAACGGTCGAGGCGTCGCGTTCGTCTGCCTCGAACATTTCACTGGCGTCAACAATCCCACCACCCACGCCCTTGGGCTCGATCCCGAGCTGCTGCCGATGTGGCTGGCGCATGAAATCGCCCACTGTGTGCGCTACACATCGCCGCAAAGCCGTAGTGAACTCCGGCAGCTCGTCAGCGCCGCCGGGGGATACTACTCCTATTGGGAAACCGGTCGCGACGCCACGCTCCGCGAACTGCTGGTCAACGAAGGCCTCGCCGTACAGGCCGCTCGGCGCTTCAGCCCGGGCCACGCCCCGTGGGAATATTTCGGGTATCAGCGCAAGCAGTACGCGCGCATCCGTGAGTTGGAGGCCGTCCTGTCCCGAGCCGTCACCGACGATCTGGACCGCACCGGCCTTGGGTTGCGCCTCCGGTATCTCTCGGGTGGCATGAGCGACGAAGCCCGCACCGTGCAGCGCTACGTCCTGCCGGAGCGCGCGGGCTACTTCCTTGGCGCACGCATGGTTGAGGACGCGATCGCCGAGAAGGGGCTCGCCTGGGCGTTGCGCGCGGGCGCGCACGAACTGCTCGACGTCTCAGACTCCGCAGCACGCACCGCGTAGAGCCTGTGGGCTATTTGCCCACACAGAACGTCGAAAACACGCGCGCAAACACCTCTTCAACGTCCACCGCGCCAATCAATTCATCGAGCGCGTGAACTGCAGCACGCACATGCACCGCAGCCACGGGCGCCGGCAAAGTGGCGGATGACCACGCCGCGCGAAACGCGAGAAGTTCGTCCCGTGCCTGCGTCAGCGCTGCACGGTGACGCGCCCGCGTGACCATCGGTGTGTCCGCCGGCGGCGCGCCGACGGACCGCTCGACCGCGACGGTCATCGTTGCACGGAGCGCCGCGAGACCGTCTCCGGTGACAGCGCTCACCACGGATATTTCCGACGCGCGTGATATTTCGTGACTTTTTGCTACTAAATCACATTTCGTCAGCACCGGCACAATCGGCGCGTCGGTGTGCAATCGAACAATCGCCGTGGTTGTCGCCAACCCGTCGCGCGTCTCGGCGCACGCCAACACCACGTGCGCCTGCGCCAAATACCGCGCGCTGACCTCAATCCCGAGTCGTTCCACCGGGTCGTCACTGTCGCGCAACCCTGCCGTATCCACCAGACGGAGCGGCCACGGATCGTGTTCGAGGAGCACCTCGACGGCATCGCGTGTGGTCCCTGGCACCTCACTGACGATGACGCGCGTCTCGCCAATCAGCGCGTTGAGCAACGACGATTTTCCCGCGTTCGGCGCGCCAGCGAGCACCACCATCGCGCCGTCCCGTCCGAGCATCGCGGCGGGGACGGTCGCGAGCAGCGTTTCCAGCCGGCCAAGCACCTCGTTGCACGCCACGTCAACACGGGCGCGGGGCAACGGGCCGGCATCTTCCTCGGGAAAATCAATATCAAACGCCAAGAGCGCATCGAGGGTCAGCAGTTCGTCGCGCAACGCCATGAGATGTGTACTCAGCGCCCCATGAAGATGGGCAATCGCCGTGCGGTGCTGCGCGCGTGACCGCGCGTCAATCAAGTCAGCCACCGCCTCCGCGCGCACGAGGTCCAGTTTCCCGTTGAGCACCGCACGTTCCGTGAACTCGCCGGGTTCGGCCGGGCGCGCACCCGCATACACGAGAGCCGCGAGGACCGCCGCCGGCACAAACGTTCCGCCATGCGTACAGAACTCGACAACAGTTTCGCCCGTGTAGGATCCAGGACCTGGAAAGACGGTCACCATCGCGTCGTCCAGGACGTCGCCGCGCTCGGGATCACGCACCGTGCAGCGTGTCGCGCGCCGTGCCGTCGCCGGCCAGGGCGCCGCAATCTGACGCGCAATGTCCACGGCCTGCGGTCCACTCAGTCGCACCATGGCAATCGCGCCACGGCCCGGCGCGCTCGCGATCGCCGCGATCGTGTCACCCCGAATGAGCGCGCCGAGCGGCGCGCTCATTGGAGCGGCATCAGCTCTTGGCCGCCTTCGCCCGTTCATTGGCGATCAGCCACTGCTGCGGCAGCGCCGCAAGATTCTGAATGAAGTAGTACAAGCTGAGCCCGCCCGCCGAGTTGATCAGTGCCATGGTCAAAATGGCGGGGAACATCCACGCCATCATCTTGGCCTGCGGATTCGGAGGCGCGTTGCGCATGCCAATCCACGAAAGCACGGCCATAGAAGCGCCCATCGCCAACGGCAAGATGTACAGCGGATCGTGAAGCGAAATATCCGGCAGCCACAAGAAACTCACGCCGCGAAATTCAATGGTGTTCTGAAAAACAAAGAACAGCGCCATGAGCACGGGCATCGGAATCAGGGCCGGTAAACAGCCCGCCAGCGGGCTGAACGGACTCATCCCATGCTCTTTGTACACCCGCATGATTTCCTGCTGCTGCTTCTGCGGATCGCTTTTGAACTTGGCTTGTACTTCCTGCAGCTCCGGCTGGAGGCGCTGCATCTTGATGCTCGAGCGCATCGCCGACTGGTTGAGCGGCCACATAATGAGCCGCACCGACACGCCAAAGATGATGAGCACCCATCCGTAATCGAGGCGCACGGTGCGCTTCATCCAGAGCAGCATGCGCATGACGATGGTCGAGAACGGCTGCACCACGGGCTGCAAAAATCCGCCGTACGGGTTTGCCGTTTCAAAGTCGCGCCCCATCTTCACGAGGCGCGGCCACGACTGCGGCCCAGCGTACAGCTCAAAATCAGCCTTGCCGTTGTCGAGCGCGAGCACCACTTCTGCGCGGCCGTGGGTCGCCTGCTTTCGTGTGCGCGCGCCTCCTTCGAGATGCGCTTCCGCGATCGGCTTTCCATTGGTCGGTGTAAGGAGGCCAACCATGAAGTATTTGTTCTTGGCCACCGCCCACGACAACGGACCCGGCTCGAGTTTCTTTTCGCCAGAATCCAGCTTGGTGAAGGGCGTGCCGCGTGCGCCCTGATTGACCGGCTTCACAGAGTATGCGAGCAGCGTCGCGTCGCCCACACTATCGGCTTCCTGTGTATCGAAGCCGCGGGGAAGGTCGACGAGCAAAAAGGCGGGCCCGGTCGTTCCTGCTACCGTGATACCCACACGCGAGATGTACGCGCGCTCAATCGTCGACGGAAACTGATAGCGAACCTGCAGCGTCATGGCGCCATGCGTGGCGGCAAACGTCAGTGTGGAATCCGCGCCGGCAGTCCCACGCGTCGCCGTGAACGTCGCGGCATCAAACCGCACCGTGTCGTTCGCCATAATGACGCGGTAGCGCAACATCGGCTCGGCGCCGTGACGGAGCGTCACGGCGGGACGGGCCGCGCCTTTCGCTCGCCCGGCATTGAGCGCGGGGTAGCTGTCCAACTGCACGGTGAGCGGTGCCGCGCCAACCGTGCTAAACGACATCACCGCCAGCGGAGCATGCACCAGCACCGTCTCGGCCGCTGTCGCGGGGAGCGCGAGGGGCGCCGCTCCTGGGACTGTGGTCAGGTCGGCTTTGGGCGCCAGCGCGGCCGGAGACGTCACCGGCGCGCTCGCGTTGGATGAAGCCGCGGCGCCCGTCGCGGATGAATCCGCAGCGGTGGTCGAAACGGCAGGAGCCGGTGGAGTCGGCATCAAGAGCGGCGTCACCGCCACCACAGCACCCGTCAACAGCAGGGCGAGAACGAAACGCTTTTCCATCTAGCGATTCACACGAAGGTTAGGGAACCGGATCAAAGCCGCCGGCACGAAACGGATGACACCGCGCAATGCGTCGCGCCGCCATCCAGCCGCCGCGCCACGCACCATACTTCTCGAGCGCCTCAATCGCATATGCTGAACAACTTGGAAAATACCGACACGACGGTGGCAGCAGTGGTGAGAGTGCCACTTGATACGCACGCACGAACCAGATGAACACGTGTCGCATCACGACGTCTCGCGCACTTCAAGAGTTTCCCGAACGCGGCGCGTGGCGTCGCGTAACCGGTCGAAGCTTGCGCCATACGCGGAGGGCGCCGCCCGCACCACCACATCAAGGGACGGAAGAAACGGCAATAGTTCGCGTCGGACCAGCTCTCGCAGGCGTCGCTTGACCAAGTTGCGTTCAACCGACGAGTGCGAATGCTTCGGCACGATCACCCCCACTCGGGCATGACGCAGAAGGGAAGCGAGATACCGAACCTCGATTACTCCGGTTCGGATCCGCTTCCCTTTCAGCCGCACGGCGTCGAGCTGTGCAGCACGCGTCAGCCGGGCTGCACGAGGCAGCCGGGCGCGATCAGACGCCGGCGTACTTCGACGGGAGCTTAACGGTCAAGCGCTTGCGCCCCTTCTTGCGACGGCGGCTCAATACGTCCCGGCCCCACTTGTCTTCCATCCGCGCACGAAAACCATGCGTCTTGAGACGACGCGTATTGCGCGGACGATAGGTCGGCTTACCCATGCAAACTCCAAAAGAAAACTGTGCGCGATTCTGATCTAATACAGACGGCTAAACCTAGTTCGTTACTAGAGATAGGTCAAGTCCGGCACTTCTGGCTTGCACTCTCGAATGTTGACTTATCCACATCGCTGGGGTAGGTTCGCTCCCCCACCCAAGGCACCACCCTGCGACACCGCGAATGACCCTCACCGCCGCCGAAGTCTGGTCTCGACTGCTCGATCGGGCAAAAACCGAACTCCCGGCGCACGTCGTCGAGACTTGGTTGATTCCCCTAGAACCAGCGGTGTATGCCGACTCGCAGCTCACGCTGACCGCCCCAGACCAATGGTCCGTTGAGTGGAACGAAACAAAACACAGCGCCCTCCTCGAAAGCTATGGCCCGATCTGTATCGGCGAGCCACTCAAAATTGTTCTTAAGGTCCAGCAGGAGCGTATAACACGCCAGCAAATGGACCTGTTTGTACCGCAATCTGGCGCCACCATAACGCCACCAAGGCGCGACAATAACGTCGTTTTAAGTGTTTTGAGCGATCGTTACACCTTCGCCAACTTCGTGGTCGGACGCTCAAACGAACTTGCTGCCGCTGCTGCCACCTCCGTCGCCAGCGCTCCAGGAAAGAGCTACAACCCGCTCTTCATTCACGGCGCCACGGGGCTTGGCAAAACCCACCTGATGCAGGCGATTGCGCACGAAATCCTCACGCGCAATCCCAACACCCGCGTCATGTACATCAGCACCGAGCAGTTCACCAACGACGTCATTACCTCGATCGGCCGGCGCACCATGGTGGACTTTCGCCGGCGATATCGAGAATCCGACCTGCTCCTCGTCGACGACGTGCAATTCCTCGGCGGCAAGGAAGCCACCCAGGAAGAGTTCTTTCACACGTTTAATGCCGTCTACGAGGCCGGTCGCCAGATCGTCCTCACGAGCGACCGGCCACCGTCTGAAATTCAAAAACTCGAAGCGCGCCTTGTGTCACGCTTCGAGTGGGGTATGGTCGCCGATGTCATTCAGCCGGACCTTGAGCACCGCATCGCCATTCTCCGAGAGAAATCGCAAGCGGATCACCTCGAGCAGACCATCCCGGACGATGTGCTGCACTTCATTGCGGATAACGTACGCGCCAACGTGCGAGAGCTTGAGGGAGCCATCATCAAGCTGCTCGCCTTTGCCTCGCTCAAGCGGCGCGTGGTCACGGTCGAGCTCGCCCGCGAAGCACTTCGGGACAAACTGAAAGCAAATGATGACGCACCACCCCGGAGTTCGCGTCATGATCGCATGCGCACCGTCCAACAGCGGGTCGCCGCGGAGTGGGGGGTCACCATTGAGGGGCTCCAGTCCAAAACCAGGACCAAGACCCTGACGGTGCCACGTCAGGTGGCCATGTTCCTCTCGCGGGAGCTCCTGGGGCTACAGCTGGTCGAGATCGGCCTCGCCTTTGGGGGACGAGACCATTCGACCGTTATTCATAGTATTGAGCGGGTTGGTGAGGAAATGCGGGACGATGCCGCCTTCCGAAACCGTGTGGAAAAGGTGAGGGAAACTTTGCGTCGTGAACAATGACCATCGGTTCCAGAAAGGTGGGCGAGACCCGGGCCCCTCAATCCACGGCCTCCCCCGAAGTTTCCACGGCGTGTTCACATCACCTGACAGACGAGAAGTTCAAGTAAAACAACGACTTGTATTGCTTTTCAACTTTCCACACCTTACTACTTCTACTGCGAGAGTTGGAGACTCCTTAATCAGTAAAAGATAGAGCGAGTCGGTGTCCACACTTTCAGGGACTTGGTCGCGTATGCGCTTTACAATTTCGCGGGAAAAACTCCAGGAAGGGCTCGCCGCGGTTGCCTCCGCGGTCCCCTCCAAAACCACGTTGCCGGTTCTCGCGAACTTGCTCGTGCAGACAACCGAGAAAGGCATCCGGATTTCCGGTACCGATCTCGATATTGCCATAAGCACGGAAGTGACCGCCGACGTCGAGGCAGCGGGAGCGATTACGATTCCGGC
The DNA here is from genome assembly GCA_026387915.1 of Gemmatimonadota bacterium. Taxonomy (NCBI): domain Bacteria; kingdom Pseudomonadati; phylum Gemmatimonadota; species Gemmatimonadota bacterium. The sequence continues at coordinate 111,956 of JAPLKS010000020.1, read as the reverse complement.
GCGAAAGCTGTCGGAGATCGCTCGCGAGCTTCCGCCGGCCCCAGTCAAAATTTCGGCGACCGGCGACCAGCGCATCACCCTCGAGTGTGGGCGCTCACGCTTCAAGTTGCTTGGACTCCCAAAGAGTGAGTTTCCAAGCTTCCCGGCTGTGCATTTCGAAAAGGCAATGCGTATTCCGTCTGGTGAGTTGCAAAAACTCATTCAACACACGGCCTTCGCAGCAAGTACCGAGGAGAGCCGACCGATTCTCAACGGTGTGCTCTGGGAGCTTCGCCCGGAGTACATGCGCATGGTCGCCACGAATGGACATCGCTTGGCGAAAATGGAAGTTCCGGGACGGACCGCCGGCACAACCAGCGATCTCATTATTCCGCCAAAAGCGCTCGAACAGATCCGACGCCTCTTTCCGGCAGAAGAGGAACTCGAGGTCGCGCAGGGTGAAAATCACCTCGGCTTCCGTTCACCGTTCACCGCCGTGTACACCCGCCTCATCGAAGGCCCGTACCCGAGCTATGATCAGGTGATTCCCAAGGACAACGACAAGTACGCCATTCTCGACAAGAGTGCGTTTGCTAGCGCGCTGAAGCGAATGTCCGTCGTGGCGTCCGACCAAACACACCGAATTCGCCTCTCGTTCAACGCCGCGATGGTGAAGTTCAGTGTGAGCACACCGGACCTTGGCGACGCCCAAGACGAAATGCCCGTACGGTTTGTTGGAGATCCGCTCGACATCGGCTTCAACGCGGCCTATCTGCTTGAGATTCTCCGCTATATGCCGACGGATGAAGTGCGCATGACCTTCAAGGCACCAGAGCGTGCGGCGACGATCGAACCGGAAGGCTGGTCCGATCCCACCAAATACCTCTGTCTGTTGATGCCGCTGCGCCTGGTGGACTAACCACACAGGACAAAGGGCGAAATAGTATCACAGTGATACTATTTTAGCGCACGACGAATCCGAGTCATGGTGGTCTGGCGCACGCGTTGCATGCGACGCGTGCCGCCGAACCGCAGCTCAAGGACTCCAGTCCCCTCTGCCGTGAGCAACGCGCCCGTGCTCGCGGAGACACGCAAGCTCATCTGTGAATCTCCCGCGCCCTCGGCAGAGACCGCCTCGCCCCACTGGTCGCCACGGCCACTGAGTGTGAGGTGCTGGCCGCGCGTGATGACCACGACCACCCCGTCATCGGTGTCCTCGGTTCGTGCGACGCGGTACGAGCGAACCGCGCTCAGGTGCAGCGGAATTCCGTCGCGACACTGTACCATCGTGGCCGTGTCTTGCCACACCGTGCCAACGCGCAACGTATCGGGAAGGCGAAACCAGAGATCTCGCGTGCTGTAGATCGCGGCGGCCACGGCAGCCGCAGGTGCGGGCGCCGCGCAGCTTGGGGTCGGTGAAGAAAGCAGAACACTCCCTGACGTTCGTGCGTCGCCAGAAAAGGCGAGCGGGAGCGTGTTGGGAGAAACCGGAGTGGACGTGTTGCCTGTTCGCGTCACAAAGACACCGACCCGGCCACTAAACCGACCAGACGTGACGCCGCGCCACAACAGCTCGGTGTGTGCCGAAGTACTGTCGGTTCGCACCGTCGTGTCTTGGGCCACCTGCAGAGACGACATCGCGTCAATCACGAACGTCATCGAGTCACCCGAAGAGCGCGGAACCCACCACTCCGCGCGCGCGCCGAGCAGCGGTCCCGCCGGCGTAGGCATGGACGGATGAAGGACTTGTTCCGGAACGGGCGGACGGCAGGCGCTGACACCAGCAACACCTACGAGCACCAAAGCGCTGACGAGCGAGCGGATGAGTGAAGGCGCGCGCATAAAAAACGAGGTGGGGTGAATCCCTCGGCCTGTAAGCCGGGTTCTGTCAGCGTCAAATCAACGCCGTACGGTCATTTCTCTCGGAGTACGGTCGCCCGTACCCTCTAGCAGCCTACCCGCGGCGTCTGGATCGCAGAGGACTGCTGCTCGCCGCCTATTCGGCCTTGCTCCCGCTGGGGTTTGCCGTGCCGTCCGTGTTACCACGAACGCGGTGGGCTCTTACCCCACCGTTTCACCCTTACCCACCGAAGTGGGCGGTCTATTTTCTGTGGCACTGTCCGTCACCTCTCACGAGGTGCCCAGGCGTTACCTGGCAACGTGTCCATGGAGCCCGGACTTTCCTCGGCGCAGAAATCCAACCTCTGCGACGCGACCGTCCGGCCGAGGGAATCCCCGTCTGTAAGGTAGTCGCTCTGGGGACGGTCTGCACAGGAGACAGTGCAAAGCACGCGCAGGGGCGCAAAAAAGGGCAGAGTGACACCCAAGCGTCTGGCGGGGCGTGGGGGTGACAGGAGGGTGACGAGGCGCATGAACCGTTGGCGCGACCCCCACCCACCCCACCCTGGAGGGAACACCATGACACACCGCGCCTCACCACACATGGCTCCGGTTGCAACGATGCTGGAGCCGCACGAACGTTCGCGCGTTGACGCTGCCGGCGCCGGCCTCTATCGCACCATCCATCGCGAGCGCGTTGATGAGATTGTGCGGGATCTGCGAGAGCGACGTGTGAGTGCCGTCCTCCTGTCCGTCGCGCGATGTGTGCACGAGGAGCCCGCGCGTGTAGAAGCGATGGTGCGAGAATTTCCACGCATCCCTGCCGTCGCGCTGCTGTCATCGAACACGGGTCAGCGCAACGCGGAGGCGATTCTTGCGATGGGAAACTGCGGCGTGCGTTCGCTCGTGGATGCACGGGAACCCGCAGGATGGGCACAGCTTCGGGAGTTGCTCGGAGCAGAAGCGTCGCGCGACGTCGACCGGGCAACACTCGCGCTGCTGCGCGAGGATCTCGCGGGGGTGCCTGGAGATTGCTGGCGATTTTTCGAGTCGTTGTTCGCGGCTGGCGCGCAACTGTCGACCGTTCGTCAACTCGCGAGCAGTCTCGGTGTTTTGCCGTCAACCCTCATGAGTCGATTCTTTCGAGCGCGGCTGCCGGCACCCAAGCGCTATCTCGCGTATACGCGACTGATTCGCGCGGCGCGCTTATTCGAGAACACCGGACTCTCGGTTGCCGATGTCGCCAACCATCTCGACTATTCGTCACCCCAAAGCTTTGGACGGCACGTTCGTACGCTGTTACATCTCACCGCCAGTGAGTTTCGCGCGCGCTATACGGGAGATGCGATGTCGGAACGATTTCGCGCCGACCTCGTGCTGCCGTATCTGGATCGGCTCCAAACCTTGCGACCACTCGCGGTGCGGGCGACGGTGCGGGCGGTCGCCGTTCCCGGTACTATTTCCGCCGCCGCTTAGGACCCTGAGGTTTCTGGCATGCGCGCGATGATTTCAGCCGCGCCCGCCAAGGCAATGGCCGTCACCCCCGAGGCGGCAATAGCCTCACGCCCCCCCTCTTCCCGGTCCACAACGGCGAGCACGCCGAGGACCGTCGCGCCGGCAGCTCGCACGGCGGCGATGGCCTTGAGCGCCGATCCGCCCGTCGTGATAACATCCTCAATGACCACCACGCGGTCGGTCGGCTGGAACGGCCCTTCAATGAGCTTGCCTGTACCGTGTGCTTTCGCTTCCTTCCGAACCGTGAACGCACGGATCGGAGCTCCCGCGAGGGCGCTCGCATACGCAATCGCGTAGCTCACAGGATCGGCACCAAGGGTTAAGCCACCAACAGAGTCTGGTGACCACCCCGCATCATGAATGGCGGCGAGTGCCAGGGGGCCAATCGTGGCGAGGCCATCCGGGCTCATCGTGGTCAGGCGTGCGTCGATATACAACGACGACTGGCGTCCGGAGGCCAGCGTGAAGTTGCCGCGGCGCGCCGAGCGTTCGGCGAGGAAGGCGAGGAGTTGTTCGTGAGGCGTCATGGTGCAGGAAGTAAGGAGCGGACGAGGGGCGCGTCAATGTGTCGACGAATTATTGCCGGGAGGAGTTGAGGTGAGTCTGCGGTTTCGGTTGCGCGCTTCTACGGTCGCCCTAGGCACGGTGTTTGTCAGCGTCTTCATCGTATTGGTGATCGCGGACCGCTACGTGCGGCAGGCAGGCTGGCCGATGCGCTTGGCGTTATGGGCCACCCTCCTGGTGGCCGTGATCGCCATTCTTGTGGGGCTGGTGTTCGAGCGCCGACAGGCCCGCAGTATCGCGGAGCGATCAGCCGAACTGGAGCAACTTTCTGCGGAACTGTATCGCGCGAATCGGGCCAAATCCGAATTCCTCGCGAACGTCTCGCATGAGCTTCGCACGCCGCTGGCGGCCATCGTCGGGTTCGTGGACCTCTTACGCGAGGGCGCGTATGGAGAGCTCAGTGCGCGTCAGACGGGCCCCGTCGAGCGCATTGAGTCGTCGGCCAATCATCTGCGCGAGCTTGTGGAGCAGGTGCTGGATCTCGCCAAAATGGCGGCCGGCCGCCTCGATGTGCATCGCGAACTCATCAAGCTTCGCCCGTTTGTCATCGACGTGGCCGCTGAAGTGGAGCCACTGATTACAAAGAAAGGGCTCGCGTTTTCTATTGCGGTGCCGTCCACACTTCCGCGCATCGCCACCGACCCAACGCACCTGCGGCAGATTCTCGTGAACCTTCTTGGCAATGCCATAAAATTCACAGCCGAAGGAAGTATCACGATGCGCGCGGCCTTCGTGCTGGAAGGGCAGGTGACAACGTTCGCGGCCGCGGCCCACGCTCGTCCGCTGTTAGCGGCGGGCGGGAACTGGGTGGCGCTGCAGGTCATCGACACGGGCCCAGGGATCGACGAGAAGGACCTGGAACGGGTGTTCGAAGAGTTTGAGCAAGTGAATGCGGGGCCGCGCGGCGATTCGATGCGGCGCGGAACGGGGCTTGGCCTTTCAATCTCACGGCGCCTAGCCCGACTGCTCGACGGGGATATCACCCTCGAGAGTCAGCTCGGTAAAGGAACGGTCTTCACGCTGTGGGTGCCTGCCGACTCACCGCCACCGGAAAAACAGACTAGTTCTTTCCCCGAAACAAGCCCTTCATCCGCGTCATAAAGCCCCCACCGTCCTCAGCCTTCCCGCCATCGGCGAGAGAAAGTTCGAGGGCCTTGGCAAACGCCAGAACGTCGGCAAAGCGATCCGCGGGCGCCTTCTCGAGTCCACGCATAACGGTCTGCTCAACCACCGGCGAGAACTGGACGCCTGGCTTGGCCTTATTGAGCGCAATCGGCGGCTGAGAGAGCAGTTGCGTGAACATCTCGCGCGGCGTCTTGGCGGTGTACGGCAGGGTGCCAGTCAGCAGCAGATAGGCGATCGTCGCGAGGCTGTATTGGTCGGCAGCAGGTGTGACCACTTCTCCGGACAACGCTTCGGGTGCGACGTACATCAGGGTGCCGACAAAAAATCCCGCACGCGTCAGGCGGTCGTCTGCCGTTGCGTCTGTGGAAGTGGCAATACCAAAATCCAGCAACTTGACGATGCGGGTTGCCGGGTCATACATGAGATTTTCGGGCTTTAAGTCCCGATGGACAATGCCGCTACTGTGAGCGGCGTACACGGCATCGGCGATCTGAAGGATGATCGCCGATACTTCGTCGGCCGGAAGCGGGGCGTGTCGCTTGGCGTATCCCTCAAGGATCTCGCCCGGAGCCCATTCAATGGCCAGAAAGTGAAGTCCTTCGGCGGACTGTCCAGTTTCGAGCGTTCGTACCACATTTTGGTGTTGGACGCGGGTGCCGTATGAGGCCTCGCGGAGAAAACGGGCGACCGCGGTCTTATCTTGACGAAGCCGCTCGCGTAAAACTTTGACGGCGCACTCACCAAACGTTGGGTGAGTGGCACGGTATACCGTGGCCGTGCCCCCCTCACCGACGCGGTCGAGAAGGGCATAGCCTGCCAATGTTGTGCCTACAAGGGGATCACGAGCCACGCGGGCGAACCTAACTGGCGGTGCGGAGACTGGCAAGCGAAACGCCCGAGCGACTTTCGGGTACGTGTAAGATTGAGCGGGGCCAACGACACTTTAAGGGACGCAATAATGCCAACACAGGCCGGCCGCGCAGTTGCCTTTACGGCAACCATTCTGATTCTCTCTGCCTGCCGCGGAGCGACTCCAGCGAGCGCTCCAGGGCGCGGCCCAGCTCCGTCAGCTGCGCCAGACGCTGGCGCGCGCCGCGTCACACCGGCCGGTCCTGAGTTTGATCAGGCCAAGCTGTATCAGGACATGGGATTCCTTGCTCGTGGCGCGCCGATGCCATTTATCGGCACCATTTCCTTTCTTGCCGCACCCAGTAAAGACTCCACACACGCGCTGTTCGCCGTCTCGATGACCAATGCCGCGCTCACCTTTGCCCGCGAAAACGATCGTTTTCGCGCCGGCTACAGCATCAGCATTTTCATCAAGGACGGTGGCGCAACAGTCGCGCAGAGTGAAGCGCACGAATCTGTGTTGGTCGCGAGCTACAAGGAGACATCCCGTATCGATGAAAGCATCATCTATCAGGATTTGCTCACGGTAAAACCTGGGCGCTACACGCTGAGTGTGACGGTTCGCGATGATGGAAGCTCTCGCTCGGCCACTGAGGACGTCGCACTGATTGTCCCAACACTCGGTGTGGGAGCGGGCACGATCTCAACCCCCATCGCCTTCACGCGCGTATCGCCCCGCATTTCAGTGGATTCACTGCCTCGGCTCGTTGCCAACCCGCAGTCGGCGGCCGTCTTTGGGCGCGACAGTGTTGTGGGCGTTTACGTCGAAGCGTATGACAACGGAACGCAAGCACGCCTCCCGTTGAACGTGACAGTGACAGCGGATCGCGGCTCGCGCCTTTTTTCGGACACCCTCTCTCTTCCCCGCCGCGGCTCGCTGTACAGTGGCGTCGTGTATCTCGCCGTGTCCCGCGTCGGCATCGGCCCGGCAACGGTCGCGTTTTCGCGCCTCGGAACGGCGGACAGCGTAAAGGCGGTTGTATTCATTTCGTTCGGCGATGATCTGCCGGTCGCGTCCTATCAGGACATGGTCGACTATCTGCGGTGGTTTGCGAATCCCGTTCGACTCAAGGCGCTTCGCGATACGGCTCCTGAGATGCGGGCGGGGGCCTGGGCGGCCTTCCTCAAAACCAGCGCTTCGGCCGTGGCTGGAAATGACCCATTGCGCGAGTACTTCCGTCGCTTGCTCGACGCGAACACCCGGTTCCACGAAGAAGGATCTCCCGGTTGGAAGACCGACCGCGGGAAGGTCTTACTCGGATTGGGCGACCCAGATGCCGTGTTTGAGCAACAACCGAGAGCTGGTGACATGGGCCAGCGCGGGCGAACGCAAATCTGGGAGTATCGAGGCCTCAACGTGCAGTTGACATTCTATGACCAGAGTGGCTTTGGACGGTGGCGCCTGACGAATAGCAGCGAACTCGAGTTTACCGCGGCGTGGCGCCGGCGCGTGCAATAGCGCCGCTAGCGCCGCTCTGGCGCGAGCTTGCGCGCAAAGCCCTGCACTTCGCGACGTGCGCGGTGCCCGTCGCGTACGCGCTCGGGGTTTCCCGTGCGCATCTCTTGGTGCTACTGGGTTCGACCTGTGGGGTTGCCCTCTTGGTGGAAGGGGCGCGACGGGTACACGCGCCGAGCCGCGAAGCCTTCCGTCGTGTGTTCGGTTCGCTCCTCAGGCCATTTGAACACGAGCGCCTGACTGGCGCCACCTGGTTGGCGGTCGCCTGCGTTGCTGCCGTAGCCGTGCTTCCCCGCCCCGCAGCCGTAGCGGCCCTGTGGGCAGCCACGGCTGGCGATGCTGCCGCTGCGATCAGTGGCGTCGCGTGGCGAACTTGGCGAGGCGTCCCACCACAGGGCCGTTCGATCGCCGGTTCGACCACACTGCTTGTGGTGAGTGCCGTCGGAGTCGTCGCCCTGACGGGCGTTTCCCCTGTGACCGGGCTCTTGGTCGGTCTCTCGGCCGCCGCCGCCGAACGAGCCTCTGGGCGACTAGACGACAACGCGGTCATCGCCACGGCCGCTGCCGCTTCGTTCATTCTGCTGTCCTGAGACAGCGAACACGCCGATCTCCCCCGCTACAAGCGCGCACTCCTGTGGCAGGTGGGTGGTCAAGAACCGCCGCGGCGACCAACTTCCATCTATGTCTGCACCCACCGGTCCCCGTCTGTTTCTCATCGACGGCTACGCGCTCATCTATCGCTCGTTCTTTGCGCTCGGCGCACAACCGCTCCTCAACAGTCGCGGTGAAAACACGTCGATTGCGCGCGGGGCGAGTGATTTTCTCAAACGCCTCATCGAAAAACACAAACCCGAATATCTCGGGTGGGTCCACGATGCGGGCCTTTCGTTTCGGCACGAGCGCTACCCCGCCTACAAAGCCACCCGCGAACGACTTGAGCCGGCCATGCAGGCCGATTTTGACACCGGTGTCGAGCGGATTACGCAGATTCTCGAAGCGTATCACGTTCCCGTGCTGTCGCTCGAGCATTACGAAGCCGACGACGTCATTGGCACACTTGCGCGGCAGGCGGCGGCGCGCGGTCTCAATACGGTCGTGGTGTCCGGCGACAAAGATTTCGTACAACTGATCGACGAACACATTTGGATCTTGAATCCATGGCACGGGCGTCCTGGTTTCACGAGCGAGAAATGGTACGACCTCGCGAACGCCGCCGAACGGCTTGGGGTGCCACCCCACCTGGTGACGGACTATCTCGCGCTCCTCGGCGATAGTTCCGATAACGTGCCGGGCGTCAAAGGGATTGGAGAAAAAGGCGCCCACGCGTTGATCGAGAAATGGGGACCGCTCGAAGCGATTCTCGCGCACACGGAAGAAGTGGAACCGACCCGCGCCCGTAATGCGCTCAAAGAGTTCGGTGCCAACGGCGTGTTGTCGAAAGAATTAGTAACAATTAGAGACGATTTGGCGATGACACTCGACCTCGAGGCGCTTGCCCTGTCGACGCCCGACTGGAATCGTCTCCGTGAACTATTTGTGGAACTCGAGTTTCGCGGCGCCGCACAGGATGCGGCCGTGCAGGCGGGCGCGCCAGCGACGACCACGGCCACCGCTGTTGCTGATACCGGAGACCGTCCGGCGGGTGCGTCAGCAGCGACCGAGCCACCACCGCCTCAGGTAGAGAAGCGGTATCGCGTGATCGACACCGTGGCTGGGGTGCACGAACTCATCGCACGGGCCCGCCAGGTTCCGTTCATCGCCATCGATACGGAAACCGTGCTCGACGCTGGTGCGCCACCCATCATCACCCCGCTCCGTGCGAACCTCGTGGGGTTGTCTGTCGCGGTGGCACCAGGCGAATCCTATTATTTGCCATTCGCGCATCGCGACCGCGCGTCCTCGCAAGGCGACCTCGCGCTTGGGGCATCTCCCAAGAGCGCCACGGCGGCGGGCTCCAGTATTGCCGCCCGAGCGATCGCCGAAGGCGCTGCGCCAGCCCAAAATCTTCCATCGTTGCTCGGCGACGAGATGGCGCCGCTTCGGGCCCTCCTCGCCGATGTCTCGGTGCGCAAGACGGCACACAACGCGAAATACGATCTCTTGGTATTGCGCCGCACCGGCGTCACGGTGGGCGGACTTGATTTTGATTCGATGCTGGCCAGCTATGTGCTAGATCCAGGCCGTCGCTCCAATGCCATCGACGCACTAGCAATCGAGTTTCTGCAAATCCCCATGACAGGGTTCGACGAACTCACCGGCAAAGGCAAAACACAAATCCCCTTCGACGAAGTCCCGGTCGCGACGGCAGCGGAGTATTCGTGTGCCGATGCCGACATTGCGCTCCGGCTTCGCATGCTGCTCGAACCGCGGCTCGACACGGTCGAAGCCACTCCCCTGATGCGGGATGTGGAGCTGCCGCTTATTGAAGTGCTCGCCGAAATGGAATGGCACGGGATCGCGATCGATGTGCCGTGGTTTCATTCGCTCAAAACGCGCTTCGCGAAAGAACGCGAAGCGGTAGAGCAGCAGATTTACGCCGCATCCGGCGAAGAGTTCAACATCAACTCCAATAAGCAGCTCGGCGTTATTCTCTTCGGAAAACTCGGTCTTCCGGTTCGGAAAAAAACCACAACGGGCCCGAGCACCGACGCATCAGTTCTCCAGGAACTCGCGGACGAAGGCCACGTGTTGCCCGCACTGATGATGGAGTACCGCGAGCTGGCAAAACTCGAAAGCACATACCTCGATACGCTGCCGGCGCTCGTGAACCCCAGGGACGGTCGGCTGCATACGTCCTACAGTCAAACGGTGGCGAGCACGGGGCGCCTCGCGTCGAGTGATCCGAACCTGCAGAATATTCCCATCCGCCGGCAACTCGGCAAAGAGATTCGCAAAGGGTTTATCCCGGTTCCTGGTTGGACAATGCTTGCCGCGGATTATTCACAGATTGAACTCCGACTGCTGGCACATCTTTCGCACGACCCGGCGTTCGTCGAGGCCTTCAACGCCGGAGGCGATATCCACCGGCAAACCGGCGCAATCATTTTTGGGGTGCCGCTCGACTCGGTCACATCGGAAATGCGCGCGCGCGCCAAGACAATTAATTTCGCGACGATTTATGGCCAAGGCGCGTTCGCACTCTCTCGGCAGTTGAAAGTCGAGAACGCAGAAGCCAAGGCGTTCATTGAGACGTACTTCGAGCGGTTTGCTGGGATTCGGAAATTTCTCGACGATACGGTCACCCAGGCCAAGGCGCGGGGGTACGTCGAGACAATCTTTAAACGGCGGCGTTATATCCCCGAGCTTCAGGACCGCAATTTCAACATCAGGGCCTTTGGCGAGCGTACGGCCCAGAACTCTCCGATTCAGGGATCGGCGGCCGACCTCATCAAGGTGGCGATGATTCGCATCCACCACGCCCTGATCGCCGCGAAGCTGACTGGCCGGATGTTGCTGCAGGTGCACGACGAATTGGTGTTCGAGTGTCCCAGTGATGAGCTTGAAACCCTACGGACCCTCGTTGAGCACGAAATGACGACCGCCGTCGCGCTCGACGTGCCATTGGTGGTGGATATTGGGACGGGCCCCAACTGGCTGGAGACAAAACGCTAGCGCTTCAGGGGGGTCCACCGTCTTGCAGAGTGCGATGAATTGTGCGAAACGACAGCCAGCAGGCGCACGTGAAACCGATCCACTTGCCAGGCAACCTGTTGCGGTGTTTACGTTTATGTCACAATATGTACTGCGGCCTTGAGCTTGCCGTTATAGAAGAACAGTAACCAGGCGGCCCTTTCAACCGTCTTGGGATCGTGGGGGCTGTTCTGACCCTTCTCTCGCGTTACCGTTGACCGGATGCGTATGGGTGCTCAGAAGCGCGGGTTCACGCTGATCGAACTGCTGATCGTGGTTGTGATCATCGGCATTCTTGCCGCGATCGCGATCCCGAAATTTCAGAACACCAAGGGCAAAGCCAATGCTGCTGCCCTGAAGTCTGATTTGCGCAATTTATCGGCGGCCGAAGAAGCCTACTTCTACGACAACGACGTCTACACGTCGACCTCGAGCAGTCTGACTTTTCAAACATCTCCGGGCGTCGTGCTCACGATCACCAACGCCACGAGCTCTGGGTGGGCCGCAAAGGCCACGCACCCCGCGTCCTTTCCCTACACCTGTGCGATTTACTTCGGCAACGTGGCTGCACAGGCGCCCGCCACCGTCGAAGGGTTGATCGGCTGCCAGTAAGCCGGCAGCTGCCCGATGCGTCGCCAGCCCCAGAATGGCGTGAGTTCAAGAACCGCCGAGAGGGGATGATACACGCGATGTCGGGCGGTCTTTGGTTGCATCGCCACATCTGGATGGGTCGTCCAATGGCGCACCTCGTGTCATCAGACCACAGCGCGCTCGTCCGCTACGGCATCTCGCGCGGATTGAACCCGGTACGACTGCAGTTCAAACCGCTCCGAGACCCTCGGACCGAAGAGCGCCGCGACGCTTGGCATTGGGATCTTGTTGGTCCCTGGCTCCCACCCGTCACGGACACACGATGAATCGCGCGGTCGTCCTTTTGTTATTTGCTGCTGCCTGTGCGGACAGCAAGAACCCCAGCATCACCCCCCAAACACCAGCGGTGAGTCCGTCTGCGATCACGAGCACGAGTAGTGCCGTGTCGCCGATGGCGACCCGCGTTTGGGATGATGCGCTGGGCGCACTCGTGGCGACTCCTGCCATTGATGGCACGCAAACATTGGCATTCGTTCGCGACACTGCGGCCGGTACAGAAATGGTGGTGGACCTATTCTCTCACGACGAGCGCGCGGCCACCGGGACATTGCGCGTGGGGTCGCCGATTGGCGGCTGCAGCTGGCTTCGGCAAACGCAGTTGATTCACGGGCCGCAAGCCGACTCGCCGACCGTGTGGTCACTCGCGCTCGCTCCGGGAACGGCGACCGCACTTGGCATTACCGCCGTGGGAGATCTCGCGCCCAAAGATTCAAGCGCCTTGATCGTACGCATCAACAAACTGGTGAGTGCTCTGCCCGACGACTCTACCTCGGCGCCCTTTCGTGGACTTCCCGTGACAGTGCGGGATGCGTGGCAAGTGCAGCTCCCGAGCGGTACAACGGTGATTGCGGCGATCGCCACCCGTGCACTGAATGTCGAATCCAATCCACGGGCGGATGTGGTGACGCTGTTGGCAGAATCTGAGGGGACAGCCAAGAGCACCGCGTCATGGCGGACGGTGTTTACCCGTCGAGATGCGGGGCCTGAGGAAACGGTGAGTGGGGCCGATCTTCTCGCGGCGCTCGTGTTAGCCGACGGGCGCCCGACATTTGTCTTTGTGCGAGAAACGGATCGGGGGCCGCACATTGAGTTTGTCGAGCGCCTGTCGCAGGGCGACTGGCGACTGCGCTGGACAACACACTCCCTTCCCTGCGTGCGCTGACATTTAGTCTTCGCGCGCACCCAGCGCCGCTGGAGCCACCGCCCGTCCGCGCGTGACGGCCAACACCACTAACGTAAAGACGTACGGCGTGGCGAGTGACACAGAGTACGGAATAGGCCACGCCATGGCTTGCGCGAGAAACTGGAGCGCTCCGGCGGCACCAAAGAGCAACACAGCGCCAGCGACGCCGAGCGGGGTCCACCGCCCAAGCGCTACGATCGCGATGGCAATGAATCCTCGCCCCGCCGACATGCCCTCAAGAAACGTCCCCGCCTGCGCGAGAACGAGCGTGGCGCCGCTGAGGCCACCCATTGCACCACCAAACAAGAGGGCGAGCCATCGGACACGGGACACCGAAACCCCCGCTGCCGTGGCTGCGAAAGGTTTTTCACCAACCGCGCGGAGAGCAAGGCCAGCGGCGGTTCGATACATCCACCACGCAAGCAACGGAAACAAAAAATACAGCGGGTAAGTCATCACCGGCTGGGCAAACAACGCTCGTCCAACAACAGGTAACGAGGACAACCCGGGAACGGCGAACGGCGCAAAGGTTGGCGTGGTGAGTGCGACACCGACACTGCCGTACATGGTTTGATACAGGGCACCCGTCACTCCGAGCGCCAAAATACTGATGGCCGTGCCAGTAATAATTTGGTCCGCGCGAAACACCAACACAAAGACCGCAAAAAGAACCGCCAACAACACACCAGCCAAGAGCCCGCCCGCCACACCGAACACGGCGCCACCGTGTCCGGCGAAGACGAGTGCCCCATAGGCACCAGCAATGATGGACCCCTCAAGGCCAATGTTGATGATCCCCGAGCGCTCCACAACAAGTTCACCGAGCGCCGCATACGCCAACGGCGTGGCCACACGCACGACGGCTTCGGCGAAAGCGCTGGTTGTGTTCACAGGGTCATACCCCGTCGGCGCGCCTGTAAGCGATCAATCGCCAACACACCGAGAATAACGAGCGCCTCAATAATCGCGGCAAATTGAGAGGGAACACCGGCATCGCGTTGCATGGCCGACGCGCCCGCTTCTAGAGCGCCAAAGAAAATCCCGGCTCCAATCACTGCGGTGGGGTGCAGTCGCGCCAGTAGTGCGACCGCAATCGCGCTGTACCCGTACCCCGGAGAGATTCGCTCGAACAACGTATACGTGACTCCCGTGACTTCCACGGCACCAGCAGCGCCGGCAATGGCACCACTCGCGATAAACGCAAGAAACGATACGCGTGCGGTGTCGACCGCCCCCGCACTGGCCGCTGCCGCCGCCCCCGCTCCTGTAATGCGGATGCGAAACCCTGCCGCCGTGCGCGCGAAGATATACCACAACGCAAGACCAAGCAGTACGGCAAAGATGAACCCGAGATGCAGCCGCTGGCCATCAATCACAAAGGGAAGCCGCACAGCCAGCGGCAGTGTGGCCGACTGCGGATACGCACGCGTTGGCTCCTGCAGCGGTCCGTGCACGAGATAACTCACGCCATACAGGGCCACGAAATTCAACATCAGCGTGCTAATCACCTCGAGCACACCAAACCGTCGCTTGAGCTCAGCAGCGACCGCGGCCCACACGCCGCCGGCGAAAATGCCGGCACACAGGGCCAGTAGGAGGGAGAGGTATCCCGGAAGCACCGGAGCAGTTGCAAGCGCCACCGCGCCACCGGCGCTTGCACCAGCGATAAACTGACCTTCCGCGCCAATATTCAAAACACCGGCACGAAAGGCGAGTGTCACCGACAAGCCGAGCAGGATCAACGGAGTGGCTCGTACGAGCGTCGCCGAGAGCAACGCGTACGGGCTCCCGAGAGAGCCAAACCAGAGGGCGGAAAGCGTTGTGCGCAGATCAGCGCCCGCGCTCGAGAGTACCGCGAGCGCAACCAGCAACAGCGCGCCAGGAATAGCCATCACCGGCAGGACCTCACGCCATGCGCGCGCGCGGCTCACGCGATCCCAACCATCGCACGGCCGATCGCTTCCATATCCGCCGGAACCTCTCGCACATAACCCGCGTGACACACGACCATGCGGTCGACGAGTGTGAGGAGTTCGTCGAGATCGCTTGAGTATACGACCACCGCGCAACCGGAGGCGCGCGCCGACCGAATGCGATCCAGGACGAACTCAGCAGCCCGAATATCCAGACCGCGTGTGGGATTTTCCAACACCAGAAGCTCCGGCGATCCTCGGAGTTCGCGCCCCATCACGAACTTCTGCTGGTTTCCACCAGACAACGCTCCAAGCGTCTCACTGTCGGTCGGCCGCACATCGTACTCAGAAAAAATAGCGGAGGCCTCTGCGGAGAGTTGGCGCCACGGCATATGGCCGTGAAATTGATTGGCGTTGCGCAGCGCCACATTTTCAGCAGGCGACATCGTGGGCACAATGGCGTCACGCAGCCGATCTTCTGGAACAAAACCAATCCGTTTTGGCAATGTGACCGTGCCAGTCGACGGCGCACGACGGCCCGCCAGAAGACGGAGCAATTCAAACTGGCCGGCCCCTTCGATGCCCGCCACGCCGAGCACCTCTCCTGCACTCACCACAACCGTGGCGTCGCGAAGTCGCGACACCCCGTTCGGATCAACCGTACTGACGTCACGCAGCGCGACAACCGGCGCGTCGGTCCGCAGCACCTGCGGAGACTCAAGCACCGACCCGACGCGCGCCCCGCGCGATTCACCGTGTGAGTCCCCGCGCGATTGACCGCGCGATTGACCGCGCGATTGACCGCGCGATTCACCGCGCGATTCACCGCGCGATTCACCGCGCGATTCACCGCGCGATTCACCGCGCGATTCACCGAGGAGGGCCGCCACAACGGACTCTTCGGTGACATCACGAACAACCGACTGCAGCACCGTGCGGCCGTGACGCAACACCGTGACATCATCCGCCAGCGCCAGCGCCTCGCGCAATTTGTGGGTGATCAAAATTCCCGTTCCACCACCGGAGACGAACTGGCGCAACCAGTCGTAGAGCTCCACACTTTCGCGCGGTGAGAGCACCGCCGTTGGTTCATCGAGAATGAGCACGCGCGCATGTCGGGCAAGCGCTTTCACAATCTCCAGGCGTTGTTGTGCACCCACCGGAAGATCGGATACATACGAAGTCGGCTCGAGAACCAAACCCGTTTGTGCGCCGATCTCCCGTACGCGCGCCGCCGCCCGTGCCGGAGTGTAGCCACCCCAAAACCCGCGATCACCGAGCGCAACGTTCTCCGCAACGGTCAGCGCGGGAACAAGGGTGAAATGCTGGTGCACCATCCCAATGCCAGCGGCGATGGCGTCCGCGCTACTGCGCCACACGCGGTTCGTGCCGGAGAGCGCAACCACACCATCATCGGCGCGCAGTTCCCCAAAGGCAATGCGCATGAGCGTGCTCTTTCCAGCGCCGTTTTCACCGAGCAGTGCGTGCATCGTTCCAGCTCGCACTTCCAACGCTGCACCCTCGAGCGCGAGCGTTCGACCGAAGCGCTTTGAAATTCCGCGCAGCGACAGCGCGGCGTCACTCACAGGCCGGTGGGCGCTGGCAGGAAGCTCCACGGAAGGCCGAATTGCGCCGACGCATGCGCGGCGAGCGCCTGCACCCCAAGCGTTTCCGTGGCGTAGTGACCGGCGTAGATAATCGCGAGCCCCCGTTCCTCGGCGTCCACCGCGCTCCAATGCGGACCTTCCCCAGTGATCAACGTGTCGATACCCCGCGCCGCCGCTTCTGCCATCGTGTCGGCATTCGCTCCTGCACCGGAGCAGATCGCCCAGCGGGCAGTTTGGCGGCCAGCTGCAAAGAGGCTTGCAATGGCATCGCCACCGTGCAGCGCGGAGAACTGCCGAACGCGATCAAGCAACGCCGTCGTAGCAAGCGCACAGTCGCCGCTCACACCACAATGAATCGTTTGATAGCGCGCAAACGGCGCGGTCGGCTCAAGGCCAATGGCCTGGGCGAGCAACCGGGAGTTCCCAAACGTTTCGTGCGCGTCGAGCGGTAAGTGCGAGGCGTACAACGCAATATCGTGATCGAAAAGCAGTCGCAGGCGTGTGTGCATCGGCCCGGTGATGGGTCGTAGCCCGCCCCAGAAAAGACCGTGATGCACCAGCAACAAATTCGCGCCCGCCGCAGCGGCCGCGCGAATGGTTCGCTCTGAACAGTCGACGGCGGCTGCAATGCGCGAGACCGGACCACGATGCTCGACCTGTACACCATTCAGCGCCGGCGCATAGTCGGGCGTGTCGTGCGTGCCGAGGAGTGTGTCGAGGTGATCGGTGATGGTGCGCAGGGCGATCGGTGTCATCGGCTCACCGGAAGAGCAAAATGGCCCGCGAGCATAATCGCGCGCACGGAATCAATCATTGAGACGGCCTTGGCCGAAAGCAGCGACGCCGTCGCAGGGTTGGGTACCCAGCGCACCACTTCGCTTCGCGTGTCGAGTTGAATGACCCGCGGCTGGAATGTTTTCGCTTTCACTTCGCGGGCGACCGTGATGAAGGCATGCGGGAGGTCGATGACCACACTGCCGAGTGTCACGCTGGGCGCCACTTCGTTTTGATTGGAGTTAGACCCAACGACATACACGCCCTTGGACTCTCGGGCCGCCTGAAACACACCGAGCCCTGCGGCATCGGCGTTCTGAAAGATGACGTCCACTCCCCTGCCGATCTGTGCGAGCGCCTGTTCCTTGCCGGCTGCGGCGTCATCCCAATTTCCGATAAACGCCGAAATGACTGAGGCGTTTGGCTTCACGGCGTGTACGCCCGCCGTGAACGCAAGAAAACTGGCCTTTACCGGCGGGAGCTCCGTGCCGCCGAGGCACCCAATGATGCCGCTCTTACTGACCGATGCGGCGATCATGCCGGCGAGAAACGATGGCTCGTCAAACGAGAACGACATGGAGGCCAGGTTTTTCCCCGTGATCGTGCCGCCGGTCGTCACGTAAACGGTATTCGGATATTCAGGACTGACGCGTGCCGCGGCTTCTTGAAATTCAAAACCGTGTCCGAATACCAAGGAATAGCCGCCCGCGCCGTACTGCCGGAAATTTTCGTCAAACTCAGCAGGGGTCTTGGTCTGGATATGGCTGACCTGTGCGCCAAGACTGTCCTTGATCCGCATCAGTCCCGCGTACGCCCCACCGTTCCAAGATTGATCGGTAATGGGCCCGGGGGTCAGGAGAGCCACGCGAAAAGCGGCGTTACGCTCCGTTCCGGCACATCCACCAAAAACCAAGAGCGCCAGAACACCTGAAGCAAAACTCCTACATTTCAGCATTGTATCCTTCGTATTGACAAGTCTTTACGCCGGTGACGGAAACAAGTGTTTGAAATACGGTTTTCAGAAGGCTATTTAGGAACGTTTGTGGATATCTGCCACCCGGAGAACGCTCGGCACTACTGGTTTGCTTTCGCGACCTGAGTGCTGATTCGCGCCGCTACACCCGTCATGCGTACGGTTCCGTTGATTCGCGCGCCCTCGAGTACCACGATCGATTTCGTTTCGATGTCGCCGTTCACGACCGCGCTGGCCTGCAGTTCGATTCTCGTGGCTGCCCGTACACCACCATCCACCGTTCCACCAATCACCACCTCTTCTGCCGAGACATCACCCTGGATTGAACCACCTCGGCCCAGCATAAGTTGCCGCGCTCCAGATACAGAGCCTTCAACCCTGCCATCGATCTTCAGCGTTCCGGTTGTCTCAAGGTTGCCGACAATTCGAACGCTGGCTGACAGAATAGAAAGTGTGCCTTCGGTGCCGGCACCACGGGACTCCGGTCGTGCGGCAGCATCTTTTCCGAACATCACGACATCCCCTTTGAAAGCGTAGGCGCTACGGTTTTCTGGCGCTACTATCGGTTTTTGTTTTTCGTTCGGCGGACGCGGAATCGTTCTGTGTTTTTCGGCGAGGAGGCAACTGAGTGTCCGCGGCACTTTTTGTTCGCTTGAGCACCGCGAGCGCGGCCGTGGTGTCAGGCTTGCTCTTGTTTCCGGCAACTCGCTTTGTACTGTCGCGCGTTACCGTTGATAGTGCAGTGGCGGTCGGCGGTGTGGGCGTCGGTGATCCGGCGCCCGCGCCTCGTGCGCCGTTCTGGGCGCTCATCATTTTCTGCACCTGATCGTAGCGCTGCTGTAACTGGGTCAGCGCGCGCTGTAGCGTATCGAGGCGAAGCGCGTCCGCTTCCAGCACCACCAAGCGGCGGGACACGAGCGCCACGCGCGCGGCCTGAACAGCGAAGTACCCCCAACTGCAAACGGCAATGGCAAGGATCGCCACGAACCACCGCGACAGCGCGACCCGGAGCAACTGTACCTGCCAGGGACGCAGCGACATCGTGCGATGGGCAAGTCCGTTTTCCCGCTGCACGTGAATCAACATCGCTCCCGAGTGACGAGAGAAGATGTTCCCGTGGCGGTGTGACGTGGACTCGCTCCCGCGATCACTCACAGGCGTTCTCTCGACGCGCCCAGGAGGATGTCCAGCACACGCTCAAGGTCGTCGGTGGAATAGAACGCAATGCGTACCTCGCCCTTGTCCTGTGCAGACAGGTGAATTTTCACATCCGTCTGGAGGTGGCGCCGAAGTTCATCTTCAATACGGACGACCTCTGCTGGGCGCTTGGTTTCGGGAGTGGCGCTCGGGGCGGCTCCGGCACGAGTGCGCGCCGTACCGGACTCACGAATGCGACGCTCGACATCACGCACACTCAAGCCTTCTGCGATCACGATCTTGGCAAGTTCGAGCATTCGATGATCGTCGCCGAGCGCGAGGAGTGCGCGCGCATGTCCGAGCGTCAACTGTCCTTCGCGGACCATCCGTCGTACTGCCGCCGGTAATGCCAGCAAGCGCAGGACGTTCGCGACCGTTGAGCGATCCTTGCCAACGACCTCTGCCACTTCTTGCTGTGTCAGCGAGAACTGCGCAATGAGCTGCTGATATCCTTCCGCTTCTTCAATTGGATTGAGATCGGCGCGCTGTAGATTTTCGACAAGCGCGAGTGTGAGCGCGGCCTTGTCATCCACATCCGCTTCACCGCGAACAATCGCGGGAATCTCCGTCCATCCGACTCGCTGCACGGCACGGAATCTCCGCTCGCCGGCAATCAACTCGTAGCCATTCGCAGCGGTGCGCACCGTGACCGGTTGCAATAAGCCGTTCGCTCGAATGCTCGCCTCAAGATCCGCGAGCTCGGTGGCATTGAACTCTTTGCGCGGCTGCAACGGATTTGGGCGAATCTGCGAGAGCGGAATCTGGCGTAGCCCGAGCTTAGGCGTCTCTTCACCAGAGGGCCGCGCCGGCTGAACAGGCTCAGCTTGTGGAGGGCGCGGAGAGAGGAGCGCTTCGAGGCCGCGGCCAAGCCGCCGCGTTTTATCAGTTGACATAATATTACCGGCGAAAATTATTGAACGGCTAAAAGAATCAAGATTGAACGACCGACAGGTCCCAGTATTGCACCGTAACTATTTGTGGTTAAAAGAGTTACGGCCTCTTTGATGTCGATCGTTCAATCACCTCATTGGCCACACCCAGGTACGCCTGAGCTCCCACAGACGCGACATCGTAAAGAATGATTGGCTTTCCAAAACTAGGGGCCTCTGCCAATCGGACATTTCTGGGAACCACGCTTCGGAACACCTTTTCGCCGAAGTACTCGCGTGCGTCTGCTGCGACCTGGCGCGAGAGGTTGAGGCGCGCGTCATACATCGTGAGGAGCACACCATCGATTGCCAGCGTTGGGTTCACGCCCTGCTGCACGAGGCGCACGGTGTTGAGCAACTGTGAAAGCCCTTCGAGCGCGTAGTACTCGCACTGCAGGGGAATCAGGAGTGCATCCGCTGCCGCCAGCATATTGACGGTGATCAATCCAAGCGACGGAGGGCAATCGATAAGAATGAAATCGTAGTTCCCTCGGACGATTTCGAGCGCGTGCCGCATCGAAAGTTCACGATCGGTCTTCGAGACGAGTTCGACTTCCGCTCCAGCGAGATCCGGAGTAGCGGGCAACACATCGAGGTGCTTGAACTGCACCTCTCGCTTGATGACCGACTCAATAGTCGTTGGCTCTAGCAACACGTCGTAGACGGTGCCAAGGTAGGAGTCTCTGTCGAGGCCAATGCCGCTCGACGCGTTGCCTTGAGGATCCCCGTCTACAAGGAGCACCCTCTGTTCGGCGGCGGCGAGACTAGCAGCCAGGTTTACTGCGGTGGTTGTCTTACCAACTCCACCCTTTTGATTTGCGATTGCAATGACTCGAGCCACAGCCGGTGCCGTTGTTTTGGGAAACAGAGAGGGGGACCGAAGAAGTTACCGGTCCCCCCAACCCGTGGCAAGCACGGTTGTTCCACGTGGAACAATCCACACCCTACCTGGGGATAAACACCCATTTTCCGCTCACGAATGCGGAAAACTTTAGAAGACCGCGAGAAACCGGCGTTTCGGGAGGCGGGGAAGCGACCATCCTCGCTACACGGTAGTCAGCGGAGGCCTGCTCAAAAGCTTCGGGAGCCGGACTCGCGTTCATTTCGAGGAGTCCCCCGAGAGCTCCCCCTGCAGCTACGGCCATGGTTGCCGCTTCCTCTCGTGCCTTGGCTACAGCGCGCGCGAGTGCTTGAAGCCTTGCTTCGCTCGCCTTTGAGCTGCTAAACAGTAGCCCCCCAAGGCCAGAGGCTTCTTTGGCCAGTGCCGCGTCAATCAGCGCTCCCGTTTGGTCGATAGTGCGGACTTCCACTTGAATCGAGTTCCGCGCCACGTATCCGGTGAGCCGAGGAGGCTTACCCTCCCCCGGGTAGCTGTATTCAGGTGAGATGTCGAGGCGAAGGGTTTTTATAAGCTCACCGGACACCCCAAGGGCCCTTACGGTGTCGATCACAGCGCGTGCCTTTTGCGCAGTCTCTGCACCGGCCTTGGCGGCGGTGCTGCCACGGCCCTCGATGGTGAGGGTCAATGTTGCCTGGTCCGGCTTCACCTCAACCTCAGCGGACGCGGTGACCGACAGCTGTGGAGGTTGAGGCGAAGGACTGCCGCCCTGGGCCCGGCCAATGGAGGGAAGCAGACATGCGCCAGAGGCGAGCAGCGTTGCATGGAATACGCGAAGACGGGTCATGGCCTCTCCTGGGGATTATAAGTAACTATTTGATACTAAATATTGGCGATATATACAATAGTCGTTCGGTCCAGTGTAAAGGCTGGAGATTTTAATAGTATCAATCTGGAACTTAATTGGGCGCGCGGATGCGCGGGCACGGTCGCGGTGCGGGATACGGCGCTGGCGACTCGGCTGGCGATCCGGCTGGCGATCCGGCTGGCGATCCGGCTGGCGACCCGGCGCGCTACGGTGTTGACGACTCCGTGGGCTACGGCTCGCTGCGCCGCCATGCCGCGAACAACGAGTCGCGGCGGAGTGGCGCCCACTGCAGGGGCGCGTCCGCGTTCGTCCCAAGACGACGTAACAAGAACACGGGTCGATCGGGGTGCTCCTGGAGCAACAAAGAATCTCGGCTGTGCAAGTCGCGCGCATAGAGGTTCCGGCTCGTCCGCTCGAGCAGCAAGGGGGCTAAGTGGACATACCCCTCACGGTCCTGGTTGATGCGAGCGACACACACTGCGTCGTAGCGAGCGCCGCGCAAGAATTTTTCCGTGCTGTCCGGACTCCAAGGGCTCGACCGGACACGCGATGAATCCACAAGGAGTGGGGTCAGCGAACGCTCGGCGTCCACGCCCCGGAGTTCCGCCGTCTCTACGCGCTGCAACCCGCGCTCGAGCAGGCAGGCGTCCACCCCGGCGTAGAGTGCCGCGGTGGCGCTTCGTGAAACGCCAACCGCCCACAAACGCGCAATCAACTGCGCCCCCCAACTTTCCCGCACAAAAACAAGAGCGCCGCCAGCGCCCGCCGCCGCCGCCGACCGCGCGTAGTCTGTGCGCATCGACGTTAGCCCGCTTCGGTATTGCGTGATCCGCACGGGCAGTGAAAACCCGACAGTCATCACAATCCCCGCCGCAAAGAATGCGGTGAGTGCAGCCCGAGCCTCGATGCTCCGCGTGACCGGCCAGCGCGCGCGAATGACACCGGGAAGCCGCACCGTCCAAAGCACCAGCACCGGCAGCCACGCAAACACAAAACGGGGGCCGAGAAAGAATCCGTCATGCCAATACGCAAAGTAGAGCGCGCCGAGCAGGGCAGACGAGATGAGCAGAAAACGGTCGAGGGCGCCCAGTGGCGCGGCCAAGGCCAACGCGATGATGGCCGGTGCTACTGCGGGAAACGGTGTTTCGAACAGATACGTCTGGAGGCGCGTGACGTAGAGCGACAACAACTCCAACCCTCTCGCCGGCGTGTGCAACGCGCCCCATGGAGCGGCGTGAAAGCCAAGACCGTGTGCTTTTCCCCAGAGCACCTCATATCCAAACACAAGTGGCGATCCGGTGGTTTGTATGTTGACATAAAACATCGCGAGCATGGGGATGCTCACACCGACTCCGGAAAGCCAGAAGGCGCGGCGCGCGCGCGCGACACTCGCTGTATCTACATGCGACCGTACATAGAGCGCACGCCAGAGCAGCCAGCCGCCAATCGGTAACGCAAAAGCAAAGGCATCCAGCGGTCGTATCGTGGCAGCCGCTCCCAAGGCCAAACCAATCACGAGCCCCCACACGGGGCCGCGCGCGCGCAGCAACTCGCCTACCGCGACGAGCGCAACCAGGAGCCACATCAGGGCCGGCCCGTGATTCATGTGCGAGGAAAATTGAAAAACGCCGAACGGTGCGGCGGCAAAAAGTGCGCTCGCACCAAGGACGAAGGCGCGCGACGAATACGGCTGAATGAGGCGCACCAGGCGCGCAAAGAGCGCCACGGAGAGCGCGCCACACAGAGGCCCGGCCATCCACGACACGCCTGCGCCATCGGCGAGAGCGAGCATGGATGGCCACCCAGGGGGAAACTGCGAATACACGCGATCGCCCATGTCCACCACATGCAGCACCGAGAAGAACTCACGGTGCGCGGCGACGGGGAGTGCGAGCTGTCCAGACTCAAAAATGCGCGCCTGAAACAACTGCACGAGTTCGTCAATCAAGAGAGGCGCGGCGGAAAAGACCCAGTGGGCCACTCCCGCATAGAGTGCGAACGCCATCAGCGAAGCGGTGGCGAGCGTGAACACCGATTCGTCTGGGTGCGCAGCGATCGCTGATGGTGCGCCCGCGGCATCGTCTGCGCGACGCGAGAACCAGCGGCGTACGGGGTCACGCCGTGCCAGGATCGCCGCAATAATGGCAACGCCAACACAAATGCCGGTGCCATATCCCCACTCTGACCATCGTCGCGCATACGCAGGATCCACAGCGCCGCCGCCGATCCAGTTGGCGATCGGCAGCACGCCCAGGAGCGCGAGGACAACGGCGATTAGCCGCGCGATCGTTCAATCTCCATGATGAGGTTCTGGAGATCGCTCGGACTGACGCCCGGTATGTTAGCCGCCTGCGCCAGAGTAGTTGGGCGCCGAACGGCGAGTTTCTGTCGCGACTCCATCGATAGGGATCGCATGGATTCGTACACGGCATCCGGCGGAAGCGGAAACTGCGCCATGCGACGCAGTCGATCGGCGGCCACACGCTCACGCGCAAAATAGCCGTCGTATTTAAGTTCAAGCTCGACCGTGTCGAGCACCTCGCGTGGGAGCGAGGCTCCCACCTCGACCGCCGCGAACAGTGCGGCAAGGCTCACGCCGTTGCGTTTTGCAATTTCAGAAACGCGCATGGCGTGTGGGAGCGCCGTCGAGCCACCGGCTTCCAGTAACGCGGACACCTGCTCCGGCCGTACACTCGTTTCGCGCGACAAGACAAGTGCGCGGTCTTCCGCGTCCAGTCGATCGGTAATGGTCTGCCGTTCGATGTCGGTGAACATTCCGCGCGCCACTCCCACAGAGGCGAGCCGTCGCACCGCGTTGTCCTGTCGCACCGTGAGACGGAATTCCGAGCGAGAGGTGAACAACCGGTATGGTTCATCAACCCCTCGGGTCACGAGGTCGTCGATTAACACACCGATGTAAGACGTTTCGCGGCCAAGGATCAACGGTTCACGGCCAAGCGCTCGAGCGGCGGCATTGATGCCGGCCATCACTCCCTGCCCCGCAGCCTCTTCGTATCCGGTCGTTCCGTTGATCTGTCCGGCAAAGAACAATCCGGCAATGGCGCGCACTTCGAGGCTCGCACGCAACTGCGTTGGCGGATAATAGTCGTACTCAATCGCGTATCCGGCGCGCGTCATCTCGACGCGCTCGAGGCCGGTGACCGAGCGCAACATTTCAATCTGGACGGCAGCCGGGAGCGACGTCGATAGCCCGTTGACGTACAGTTCGTGCGTGTCGAGCCCTTCGGGTTCTAGGAACAACTGGTGTCGTTCAGCGTCCGGAAAGCGCACAATTTTGTCTTCGATGGACGGGCAATACCGCGGGCCACGGGCGCCGATGGCGCCACCGTACATCGCGGACTCATTAATGTGCGCGGCGACAATCGCCTTGGTTGGAGCTTCGGCAAAGGCGATCCAACAGGGCAGTTGCGGCAACGGCGGATCGTTATGCTGGCCGACGCGATCCCCCGAGAACAACGACCAGTGGTATCGGAAGTCGGCGAGCTCGCTGTCCTGTTGCTGGAGCACGGAATAATTCACCGACCGCCCATCGATTCTGGGCGGCGTACCGGTTTTGAATCGTTCGACCGTAAGACCAATCTCGGCGAGCTGTTCCGCGAGGTGCGTGGTTGCCGCTTCCCCAGCACGTCCACCAGCGACACGAGTCTCCGTGCCAATGTGGATACGACCGCGAAGAAAGGTGCCGGTGGTAATAACGACGGCGCGCGCTCCGAAACAACGCCCCTCGAGAGTCTCGACGCCGCAGACCGTCGAACCGCCGGCCTCGAAGAGCAAGCGCTGCACGGTGCCCTGCACCACGGAGACGCCTGGCTGAGCTTCGACAAGTCCACGCACGGCGCGCCGATACAGACCACGGTCGCACTGCGCACGCGGGGCCCAGACCGCCGGACCCTTGCCGCGGTTGAGCATGCGGAACTGAATAGTGGCGAGGTCGGTTGCGCGGGCCATCACGCCGCCAAAGGCGTCCACTTCGCGCACCACCGTCCCTTTGGCAACGCCGCCGATGGCCGGGTTACACGACAGCTGGCCAATCGTTTCGACGGTGCTGGTAATGAGTGCGACCGCCGCTCCCGACCGCGCCGCCGCGACGGCGGCCTCGGTTCCCGCGTGGCCGCCGCCGATCACAACAACGTCAAATTGTGCTTCGTACCTTGTGGCGTTCATTACCGGAAAGCTATCGTGCGCGCATGCCACTTTCACTTACCAACAGCGCCCCAACCCTGCTTGTCCGCAAAGAAGCGTTCGAGCGCACCGGGTTTACCCGCGCCGACGTTGATCGCGCGCTCACCCTCACCGACGAGGAGTTTCGCGTCGAAGGACCGCTGATTGCTATCGGTCCGGTGTTTGACGATGCGGGGTTCGATGCACTCCTTGCCGCCTTCGAGACGGCAGGGTTAGTGCACTTTGAGGATTTTTTTGACTTAAGCGGCAATTGGCCTGAGTGGATCGAAGTCTTCGTGCGCGGCGCGCGCGGCGCCGGCGAGACTACTTCGAACTGAGGTGCTTCTTAAAGAATGAGACGGTGAGCGGCCACGCGTCCTTGGTGGCCGCGAGGTTCGCTGCCTGTGCGGCCTGCGTAGCTGCACTTGCCTGCTGTCCCGGAGCAGGCCCATCGTCCTGAGCGCGAAGGAAACCGTGCACGGCGCCTTCGTAGTTCTTGCCGAGGTAGTCCTTTTTGAGCGCCTTCATCTTGGCCTCTAACTCCGGCATCGCCGCCGCGATCCGCTGATCGGCGGAGCCGTTCAGCAACATCATGGGAACGGTAATCTTCGCGAGTGAATCGGCGATCACTTCGACGCCCACGGCCTTCCCTGTCGAGTCGGTGAGGGGGCGCGTAAACGGCAGTCCATAGAAGGCGACCGCAGCGCGTAGCCCCTTGCCGTTATAGACCGCGTGGCCGAATGCGGTTGAACCGCCCCAGCAATAGCCGACCACGCCATAGCGCGCTTCTGCACTTGGTTGGCTCATGGCGTACGCGGCCACGGCGGAAATGCCCTTGTTGCGATCGGTGAAGTTGACGCCCGCGATCAACTTGCGCGCCGAATCCGAAGACAGTTCGGTGGTGCTCGGTCCGCCACGCACCCGTGAGTTCAGGTCGGGGGCGATGGCAATGAACCCCTCGGCGGCAAACTGGTCGGCCACAGACCGAACCCAAGTGGAAAGGCCAAAAATTTCGTGCACGACGACGACGACCGGCGCCTTGGTCTTCGTCATCGGGTACACAATCCACGCCATCAGGGAGTCGCTGGATCCCGGCTCCCACGCGATTTTCACCCATTCGGCGTGGCGCGGGGAACCCGATACGCGTGCGGCGGCCGTCGCGGCGCTTGCTGGCAACCCTGGGGTTCCCTGAGGCGCCGCTGTGTTTGCGCGAGCTGCGCCCGAGCCTGCGGCCATGTCCACCGCGGTCATATGGGACATGTGCTCATCCATTGCCGAGGACTTCGATGGTTGCCAGCGCTGAACGGAGCAAGCGGAGGCAAACGCGACGGCAATAAACAGAGCGACAGAGCGAAGGGACATCAGAAACTCCTCGGTTGGGGGAAACCGGATGATAGGGTACTCACGATGATGCACGAACTCGCACCCAGCGTCAACGGAACGCTTGTGGGCGGGAGCCAGTTCGCGGCAAAACCGAAGGCCGCCGAACCCTCGGTGGCCGAAACACAGTCGTGACCTTAGGGCTCGTGCAGAACTCAGCTGTCGCTGTATCGTTGGGGCATGATTTCTCTTGCACTTATGCTTTTTCAGGCCGCTGCCGCGACCCCCGTGCCTCCGCAGCCTCGGCGCTCCGTTCCCGATTCTGGCGTCATTGCCACTGCTCAGCGCGTCACGCCGGCTGGCGTGCAAAGCGTGTTCGAAGACCGTGTCTATGGTGTACGATTTGGCGACACACCGTCGGAGGTGTGGATCGCGAGCCAAGGTGGCGCGTATCTAATGAGTTGGCGAGACAATAAACTCGTCGCGCGCGGAGATTTTGATGGTCGCCCTGGCGTACAGGGGGTCGCCTATGACCCATCGACGCGCCGTGCATACGTCTCGTCCGTTGGGAAGCTGCCAGGAACACTGGCCACATCGCGGCTTCCAGGAACCGCAGTTCCAGCGAGCGCGAAGGTTATCGCGCAACTCGCAGGGTTCACGCGCCCTGGCGTGACAACCGGCAACGCTACGCCAAAGCCAGAAACACAACTCCCTGCCCCCCGTGTATTCAGTTCTGGATCAGTGGGCGACTATATGGCTGGCGCGCCAGCGGTTGCACGCACCAAAAATGCGACGGGCCACCGGCCAGTGGTCGTGCCATTGCCGGCAAATGACCGGCTGGCGATTGTCGACGCGGATGATGGCGCGTTGCTCGGCGCCGTATCACTCGGAGTGCTGCCGATTGCCGCCGTGATCAGTGATGACGGCTCGACGGCTTGGGTGACGGTGTTCGGCGGCGACAAACCAACGTCGCGTGACAGAGCCGCCACGCAGTGTTGCGATCCACGCATCGAGCGTGTGCGAGTGGATGCGCGCGGAATTGCGGTTCGTGGATCGGCGGTGCGGGTTGACCTCAACCGAATGCAAACCACCCACACACTGATGGCGGGTCTTCATCCAACCGGCATCGCCTGGGACAAGGCGCGCAATCTCCTCTACATCGCGAACGGCAACTCGGATGACATCACCGTTGTGGATACGCGCACCAACGCGGTGCGCGGAACGATTCGCGTGTCACCGTTTCATGAACGCAAAATCGGCCTCGCCCCTACGGCCGTCGCCCTCGCACCGAATGGCGCCTCGCTCTACGTGGCGCTCGGTGGCATTAATGCTGTGGCTGTTTTTGATGTGTCGGCAGGAACCACAGACCGTGCCGTCCTCCGCGGCTTGATCCCAACCGGTTGGTATCCCAACGCCGTTGACGTGAGTGCGGACGGCACGACGCTCGCCGTCGGCACACTGCTCGGTGTTGGATCCGGCCTCGGCGAAACCTCAGGTCATCCCGGAAAACGCGGCGGATTTGTTCACGCGAATCGTGGATCTGTGAATGTGATTTCCGTGCCGGCCGCAGCGGAACTTGCCGCGTACACCACCTCGGTGGCACAGAACAATCGGCTGTCACTCGCCCGCGATGCGGCGGTCGACGTGACGCCACGTCGCGGTCTTGCGGCGCAACCCGTGCCAGAACGTCCCGACGAAGCAAGCCGCGTCTCGCATGTCGTGTACGTGATTCGCGAGAACCGGACGTACGATCAGGTGCTCGGTGATATGGGCAAGGGCGCAAGCGACGCCAATCTCACAATGTATGGGCGCGATGTTACCCCGAATGCGCACGCGCTCTCAGAGCAATTCGTGCTCTTGGATCATTTCTTTGCGACAGGCGGCAATAGCGCTGACGGACACCAGTGGCTGACGCAGGCGAACGAAACGGAGTATCCCTACTGGCCGCTGTATTTTGGACGCAGCTATCCAAGTGAAGGGAACGATCCCCTCGCGTACAGTTCGGGTGGATTTTTGTGGGAGGCAGCGCAGGCGAAGGGCAAGACGGTTTCTGTTTTTGGCGAGTACGCTCCCTCGCCGCGCGATTCCGTCAGCAGCGTTCGCACTCGCTTACTGGAACAGTACCGAGACTCGCAGCCCCATCGCCCTGCGTTCTTTCGAGATGCGCTGCGAGGGATGTATCGAACGACGAGCGAGATCCCATCACTGGACCGCGCGTTGGTGCGCGAATACCCAGGGTGGACGCTTGAAGTGCCTGATGTGGTGAAGGCCGACGTGGTGCTTGAGCACCTCAAGGAATGGGAAACGGCAAAACAGATGCCGAATCTCGTGATGATGGTGTTGCCGAGTGATCACACGGTGGGGACGCGCGCCGGATGGTGTACGCCGAAAGCGTGTGTGGCCGACAACGATCTGGCGCTCGGGAAGATTGTCGAGGCGTTGAGCCACTCGAGCTTCTGGCCCTCCATGGCGATTCTCGTGGTCGAGGATGATGCCCAGAATGGCGTTGATCATATAGATGGCCACCGCACAGTGGCCTTGGTGGCGAGTCCGTGGGCTAGGCGTGGCGTGATTGACAGCACGTTCTACGGCCAGCCGTCGATGGTAAAAACCATTGAGTTGATGCTCGGATTACCGGCGCTTTCAATGTTTGATCTCGTGGCGAACCCGATGCGGGCCAGTTTTTTGGCACCGGCAGAAAAGCCAGACTTCACGCCGTATTCGGCATTGATGCCCACGCAGAGTCTCCACGAAACAAACGTGAAGGTTGGGGCCATCAAGGGTCCGAACGCCGCGGAGCAACGAAAGGCCGCGCTGGCGAGTGGAAAGATGAATTTTCGTGAGCCAGATGCCGCGCCATCGGACCGGCTGAATGAAATTCTTTGGCACGACGCGCGGGGCTGGGGGACACCGTTCCCTGGCGTTCGTCGGTCGGTCTTCTTTCCGTTGAGCTCCGATCTAGACGATGAGCAGCGGGAAGACGTGGAGCGCCGCCGCGAGGTAGCGCCAGCCGCGCCGCGCGCTCCGCGCGCACCAACGAAGCGCCGCTAAAGAGGTTGTGGTACGGGGTCTCCGAGCGGCGAAGGCCCCGTCACCAGCACGTCGATTGGCCCTTTCTCGGTTGTTGAGAGTGCGAGCCTTGGCACGGCCTTGAGGGTGGCCGCGTCCATGATGAATGGGAGCCCACCTTCAATGCCGCGAGGGTAGGCTCCCCACTCCTTTAGGTGATGGGAGAGCCGCTCTAGTGCCGCCGGCGAATCCTCAACGCGGATCACCCATACATCTGAGATTGGGGCCATTCGCGGACGTGCGCGCTCGGCGCTCGCCCGCTTGGGGCGCCCTCGCGACTTCGGCTGCGAGAAGGCAAGGGCTGCGGCGAGGGCCGCATTAGCCGTGGAGTGGAACCGCTCAAGGTCGAAATGAAGCGCAACGGAGTGGTCTGTACTGGCGGCAATGCGTACCCGGTGCGTGGTGTGGGGTGCGCCAAGGATGGTGTCAGCCAGTATCACAGAAGAACCGAGCGAAATTCCGAGCTCGCTATTGAGTATCCGGATCATTCCCCACCACCGAGCCCCGTTAGGCGTGCGGTGGATTCGGCGACCGGTGAGTCGCCTCGCGTTGTTGAGCCAAGCAACGGAAGATCGCGAGGCGATCGCGAGTTGAGCGAGAGTCATAAATAGATATACTAAGTATATTTATTTATTTCAGTACCCCTCATGCACCCCTGCAACAGTCACTGTCGAGATTGATACTCATTCTCATCGCCACTGTTTCATCAAGTCGATGGCCATGGAGTATCGCCTTAATATCATGCAACAATCACAGGTATCTTCTTTATTGGTATGCTGTTAGCACAACTATGAGGCGCACGGTGCTTGCAATGAAAGCCAAAGACTTACTTCACCCCAGAGAGCCACTCGATCACTCTTTCTTCCATGTAATAGCGCTGGTTCCATGGTTGTCCTTCCACCCAGCCCACATGCCCACCTCGTTGCGAAAACTCAATATGAAGGCGCGTGTTTGAGGCACCGATTTTCCGTACCTTTTCCAAGACTGAAATAGGAAGGAATGGGTCATCTTTGGAGTTGAGCAGGAGGGTGTCTACCGCCACCCCGTCAAGAAACCCGATCGAACTCGATTTTGTGTAGTAATCGTGCGCATCGATAAATCCGTGCAAGGGACCGGTGATAAGGTCGTCAAAGTCACGAAATGTGCGTGCAGCTAACAGTCGTTCTTTGTCAAAGAGCCCAGGGTGAAGCGCGAGCTTCTTGAGCGCCTTTTCCGTGAGCGTGTCGAGGAAGTGTTGGACATATCGGCGGGCAAACCCCTTCTCCATAAAGACGGCGCCGGCCTCTAGGTCGTACGGCACACTCACGGCAGCGGCCCGCTTCACCTGCTGCGGCAGTGACGAGCCCTGCTCGCCAAGCCACTTGAGCGTGACATTGCCGCCAAGTGAAACACCGCAGAGCACGAGATGTAGCGCTGGCTCTTGGGCGATCAGTGCGCGAATCACGAAATCGATGTCGGTCGTCTCGCCGGAGTGGTAAAACCGCCGCGCCGCGTTGATCTCGCCGTCACACGACCGGAACATCATGAGATCACCACTCCATCCCCTCGCTCGCGCTTCGTCGAGCAGGCCGTGTGCGTACTTCGCATTGACCTTGCCCTCCAGTCCGTGAAGCACGAGGAGGTGGGGAACACCGGGGCGTGCCTGCCCCATTCGCACCAGGGTGATGTGATCGCCATCGGGGGTGGTCAGGCGCTCAAGCCGGTCGTGCACCGTAGGACGCCGTCGGCCGAGTTTCCCCCAAATTGTTGGGAGATGGGGACCTGGGAGCCACCACGCAGGGCGAAATCCGGATTCCAGTTCAGGCATCGGCTACCGCACGAGAATAAGACGGGGAGAGAAGAGGAGGACGACCGTTAGCATTCCGCAGGCATCAGCGGAGCTGTCGCCGCGATATAATAGTAGCGGAGTTGCTGCAGGGCTTCATCGCATAGTCTCCGGGATGCCACTCTCGATGGAAGTTCAGATTTTTGGCACGAACAAAAGCCAGGATACCAAAAAGGCGCAGCGATTTTTCGCCGAGCGCCGCGTGAAAGTGCATTTTGTGGACCTCAAGGAGCGCGCGGCGAGCAAAGGGGAGTTACAGCGATTCGCGCAGCGGTTTGGGCTGACGGCGCTCATCGACAAACAGTCGCGTCGGTATCAAGATCTCGGACTTGGCGTGGTCCGCTACGGCGACGAGCGGTGGATGGAAACCCTTGTTGCCGAACCGCTCGTGCTGGTGCAGCCGCTGGTGCGATGGCAGCAGAAGGTGACCATTGGGCATGCGGCGGCAGAGTGGGAACAGTGGATTGAGGCGGCCAAGCGTGGCTAGTCGTCCTAGTGGTCGCGACCTCGAGCACGGAACGGTTTCGTGATTCTCATGTGGATTGGATTCCTCGCGTTTGTGGCAATGCTGTTGGCACTCGACCTCGGGGTGTTCAACAAGAACGCGCACGCGCCGACCATTCGCGAAGCCCTTGCGTTTACCGCCATGACGGTAGCGCTGGCCATTGGATTTGCGGGCTTCATCTACGAAGCCTACGAGAATCACTGGAACGGCCTTGGCCTCATTCGCGATGCCGTTGACGGTCAGATGAACGATGGCCGCTTAGCGGCGGTGAAGTTTGTGACTGGCTACATCGTTGAGATGAGCCTGAGTATGGACAACGTCTTTGTGATTGCGTTGCTGTTCGAGCATCTCAAAGTTCCCAAGACGCTGCAGCATCGCGTGCTCTTCTGGGGAATTCTGGGCGCGCTGGCAATGCGTGGCGCCATGATTGGTGGTGGAACCGCGTTGGTGGCGCGCTACCACGGCATCTTGTACTTCTTCGGCGCCTTCCTGGTGTTTACGGCCATCAAGATGCTTGTGGCAAAAGAGAAGGAAGAAGAGCCCGAAGAAGCGTGGGTGGTTCGCTGGCTCACGCGGCACTTCCCAGTGACGCGTGGATTTCACGGATCACGCTTCGCGCTTGTGGTGGATGGCAAGTGGAGCCTGACGCCACTTGCTGTGGCGCTGGTGTTGGTGGAAACGACGGACCTTGTGTTTGCCGTGGATTCTATTCCAGCCATCTTCGCCATCACGACCGATGCGTTTCTCGTCTTCACCTCGAACGTCTTTGCGATTCTGTGTCTGCGGTCGCTCTACTTTGGCCTCGCTGGGCTCATTGAGAAATTCCGTTATCTGAAGATCTCACTCGCCGTGATTCTCGGCATCGTCGGCGTGAAGATGCTGGCCGCCAAGTGGATTGCGGAGCGGTTTGGTGAAGCGCAGAATTTTGGAATGCTTGCAATCGTCGCCGGCATTCTGCTTGCCGGATCGTTGGCGAGTGTTGTTGCGGACCGGCGACAAAAGCGCCATTCGTAACTAGAACGTCGTGGTGTCGGCGGTGAGGATCGTCGCCAGCAAAACATCGGCGCCACGCGCAATCGCGTCCGGCGCCGAAAACTCCGCTGGCGCGTGACTAATGCCCGCGACGCTCGGAACAAAGATCATCCCCATCGGCCCGATGCGTGCGAGGTTTTGCGCATCGTGGCCAGCGCCGCTCGGCAAACTCATGGTCGAAAATCCAAGCCGGCGCGCGGCGTCGCCGATGATCGTGCGCAGACGCGGATCCGATAGCGCACTCTCGTGCGTGACGAATTCACGGAACGCAAAGGTCGTCCCGTTTTTCACGCCAATCGCCTGCGCTTCTCGCTGCACCGACCGGAAGAGCCGTTCAATTTTCGGATCATCGAGATCACGAAGTTCCAACGTGCAGACGACCTTTCCTGGGATGACATTGGGTGCACCCGGAAATGCCTGAATGCGGCCGACGGTTCCCACTTGTCGCCCGGCTTCACTGGTGACCACACGGTTGACCATTTCCGTGAAACGGGCGGCGGCGAGCATCGCGTCGTGTCGCTCAGGCATGGGGGTCGTGCCAGCGTGGTTAGCCACGCCCTGAATTGTCACTTCCCATTGCCGCAGTCCGACAATGCCTTCGACGACACCAATCTGAATGCCGGCCTTGTCTAGCAAACCGCCCTGTTCGATATGCAACTCGAAATAGGCATGAATGCTGCCGCTCCGGAGTCGCGCGGCGCTCAGCTGTTCGACGTTGCCTCCGAGGAGGGCAAGGCCTTCGCGGATCGTCTTGCCGCTGGTGGCGACGGTGGCAAGTTCACGGTCGGTGGTGTCACTCGTGACGAGGTGACTGCCCCATGTGCCCCCTTCTTCGTTTTGCCAAATGACCACATCGAGCGGATGTCGCGTGACCACGCCAGCGTCCTGCAGGGCGTGCGCCACTTCGATAGCGCCCATCGACCCGACCTGCCCGTCGTAGTTACCGCCGTCCGGCACAGAATCCACGTGCGACCCGAACAGAATGGGGGTGGCCCGACTGTCGCTGCCCGCGCGCCGACCGAAAATATTGCCCGCGGCGTCCGTTCGGACGGTCAGCCCCGCTTCGCGCATCAGCTGCCTCGCGTAGTCGCGCGCGCCGAGATCGGCTGCAGAGTAGGCGATGCGAGATATCCCCCCCGCCTCGTTCTTCCCGAACTGGCGCAAGGTCAGCAAATGGGCGTTCAGGCGAGCCGCGTTGACCGACGGGGTGGCGCGGAGGTGCGCGAGGTCGCGCCACGACTTCGGGATGCCGGCGGAGGACGCGGCGAGGGCTGCCAGGCGAACAAAGTGTCGACGTTGCATCGGGCAAACATAGGGGTGCTGGGTAGCGGTCGGACAGGGGCGCCGACCCCGTGCATTTGCTCCCAAGGTATCATTCGCCCCATCTTCAGAGCAGGAAGATCACTACTATCCTCGGATTAAGGCTGCCATGTCTTCACGTCGCGACTTTCTTGGGTCCGCTGCCGCTGCCACCGTTGGAGTGGCCGTGGGTACACGTCCCGCTGGCGCGGCTCAACGGAGCGCCGATGATCTGCCGCCCGCGATCAAGGCACTGAAATCCATGCGGAGTTTGGCCACGCCGATTTCAGTCGACGAGCGTCGGGGGCGCATTGAAAAAGCGCGCGTCCTGATGAAAGCGAACGGCATTGACGCCCTGATGCTGAACGGCGGCACCTCCATGGAATATTTCACGGGGATCCGCTGGGGGCTGAGTGAGCGGATGCTGGCGACGGTCATCCCAGTGAATGGCGCAGCATTTTTAGTGACACCAAAGTTCGAAGAAGAGCGCGCGATGGAACAAGCGCACCTCGGGCCGCTCGGAAAAGACGCGCAGGTGTATCCGTGGGAAGAGCACGAGAATCCCTGGGAGCTTATTGCGACAGGATTGCGCGCGCGTGGCCTCGCCACCGCAACCATTGGCGCGGAAGAAACTGTCCGCTTCGTTTTCGCTGATGGAACGGCACATCTCCCGGGCGTCAAGGTGGTGAGCGGTACGCCCGTCACGGCTGGCTGTCGCACCATCAAAGACGCACATGAAATCGCACTGATGCGCTTGGCCGCGCAGGTCACGTTGAAAGCCTATGAGGCGGCGTGGAAATCTCTGAAAGAAGGCATGAGCCAAAATGATTTTGCTTCGCTGGTAAGCGCGGCTCACACGCGACTGGGTTTTGATGGATCGGCCGGCGTGCAGGTTGGCAAATTCAGCGCACTGCCGCACGGTTCTGCCACGCCGCAGGTGGTGCGAGAGGGCTCTATTCTGTTGATCGACGGCGGATGTAAGGTCGAGGGATACAGTTCTGATATTTCACGCACCTTTGTCCTCGGCAAGGCCACGCAACGCATGAACGACGTCTTTGAAATCGAACATCGTGCGCAAACGATGGCCGTGAAGACGGCCCGTCCGGGATTGCCCTGCGAAGCCGTGGATGCCGCCGCGCGCAAGGTGATTGTGGATGCCGGCTTTGGTCCCGACTATAAATATTTTTCTCATCGCGTTGGGCACGGAATGGGGATGGACGGTCACGAGTGGCCATACCTTGTGCGCGGCAACACGCTGCCGTTGAAGGCCGGGATGACCTTCAGCGATGAGCCAGGAATTTATATTCCAGGAGAGTTCGGGATTCGCCTTGAAGATGATATGCTCATCACGGAAAACGGCGCGGAATTGTTCACACCACAATCCCCCAGTCTGGAGAAACCGTTCGCCGCTGCGTAGGCGCGGCATAACGGGAATCCCAAATGGCCTACAGCCTGTGCGCAGCGTGCGGAGCGAAAACGCTCGTCGGAGCCACGCGGTGTCCGCGGTGCCAGACGCCGCTGGTATCCTATGCACCGGGAGCCAAGCGACCGGAAACCGTGCGATGCCAGGGGTGCGGTGTGTTGCGGCCCTCAGCCATCGGCGTGTGTCCCAATTGTCACGCTGGGCCGGAAAGTCCCAACAAACGGTCCGCGCGCGGGCTTATGCTGGCTGGCGGTGTGATTCTCTTGATACTGGTTGGCGGATTCGCGATTACACAGTTCAGTAGCACGTCACGCGACTCGGCCGTTGCGAATCAGCCGACGGTCGCTCCAGACATGAATCCTGGTGCGTCAGCCGCACCGGCATCATTGGATTCGGTCGGCGGGTCGCGCGAAAACATCCCGCCAGAAACGCCAGTGGATTCCACTCCGGCGCTGATGAGTCGTTCGCGCGGCGCCACAGCCGTTGTGCAGGCTGCCCCTCCGAAGGTTGAGGTGCCCAAGACTGCGCCGATCGCGCCACCCAAGACGGCGACAGCGCCAGCCACAACTCCCGCTTCCGTGCCAGCTCCCGCTATCGCGCCAGACGCGCAGAGAGCCACGCAACCGGTGCGGCCTGCGGCTGATTCGAGTTGGAGTTACTGGCGTGCGACCACGTGGGTTCGGCTCCGGGATAAACCGGGTCGCAACGGTGACGAAGTACGTATGATCGATTCGTCGCAGCGCGTTTTGCTTGGTCCTTCGACAAACGGTTGGCGCGCGGCGCGCGTGGGAACAGACCAAGGGTGGGTCGATCCACGGTTGTTTGTTCCCGCCGCAAAGCCGTAACGGTCAACCGAATCGACGACGGATCCGTACGGTTCGTTCGAGTTCATCGACGGTCTGTTGCACTTTCTGGCGAAGATCGCGAGGAAGTGCGGGGTGCTCGTCGAGAAACTTCCGAACAACATCGAGCGCGTCGCTTCCAGATTGTCCGCCAATAAATGCACTCAGCCAACTGCCCAAAAAGAAAATACGGCGGTTGGCCTGAACAAACGGAAGTGAGTCGAGCGCGGGCCGCAGATACGGCAGGGTAAGCGCCGCGTGTTCGTGCGCGTTGAAGGCGCCGAGCGAGCCACTGGCCCACTCTTCGTTGAGTGCGGCATCACTGAAATACCGCGTAAAGTATTCCCGCTTTGCCTCGGCTGTGCGTCGGGCAGCCCCCGCGACGAACGCGCGGCGCTTTCCGTCCGCGGTCGTATCGCGGGCACTCTGTACCGCCAGGACGCGCAACGCGTCAGAGTGTTCGAGCACCATGAGACGATTCACGATTTCCCATCGCGTCGGATCGCGCACCGGCTCGCCGACCACCGAGTCCGCCGCATAGAGCACGATCAACTTCCCGATGGCGTCTGGCGACGTCGCGAGCCCGATGTATGTGTCTAGGCACGCTCGCCGTAGGCCGTATGCGAGCGTCCGATCGCCCAGTTGTTGCCAGAGCATCGCCTCTAATTGAGGACGCAGTTCGCTCCGCACGGAGTCGGACGCATAGGCGGTGAAGGCGCGCGTGAGTCGGCCCAAGACATTCGGAAATATTTGTTCGTCACGTTCACGCGGCAGATCGCGTAAGGCGAGGCGAATGAAACGGGCTGGCTCTAGGCGCGCGTCACGGACGAGATCCCAGAGCGCGCCCCACAGCATAGTGCGGAGCAATGGATCGCGCACGGTCGTGATGGCGCCATGCTCGAGCGCGGCGACGCTATTGGAATCGAGCAGCGTGAGGAAATAGCCGTAATCGTCTGCGTTTGCAAAAACAAAACGCGGCGCTTTTTTGCCCGCCGCCGCGCGCACAACGGTTGTCTTTGCCGTGAGGTCCACCGACAGGCGAACGCTGGGCGTCGGATCGTCGTAGGCCAGCAAGAGTTCCGTGCGCATCGGCCACGGCGCGTCGCCACTGAGTGCCTGCGCGGGCCGCTGCGTGAGTTCGAGCGACACGATCTTTCCGCCGGCGAGTGTCAGTTTTTGTTCGACCACCGGCATGCCCGGCCGGAGCATAAAGTTCTTCCCAAACACGGTCAAATTTTTCGAGGACGCCTTTCCGATGGCGGAGAGGAGATCCTGCCAGGTGGCGTTGGCGTACGCAAACTTTCCGAGGAAGGCCCGCACCCCTTTCTGGAATGCGGCTTCGCCGACCAGAAAGTTGAGTTGCTTGAGTACACTTGGCGCTTTGTTATAGACGATAGCGCCGTAGTTGCTCTTGGCTTGGTCGAGGTTGCCAAGCTCCTGCCATAGGGGATTGGTCCCGGTGGTTTGGTCGACCCCGTAGGCGGCTGGTTTATTGGACTGATAGAACGACTTCCACGCACCACTGTTGGGCTCAATGCTCGCGAGCGCCTTGGCTGCCATGTATGTGGCGAACCCCTCCTTGAGCCAGAGATCGTCAAACCACTTCATCGTAACGAGGTCGCCAAACCACTGGTGTGCGACTTCGTGCAGAATGGTGGAGAATCGACCTAAGCGACGCGGCAGCGTTGGACGTTCCCGAAAAATGAAAGAATTTTCGTTGTACATCACCACGCCTGGGTGTTCCATGCCGCCAAACGGAAAGGCAGGGGCGAGCACGAAATCGAATTTCTCAAAGGGATAGGGCCGCGCGAAATACTGTTCCATCCAGCTGATGGCACGCTGGTTGAGCGCGAGCAGCGTGTCGAGGTCTGCTTCCTTGGCGCGCGAGGCTCGGACAAAGACGTTGATCGTTCGACCGTTCGCGGTACTCGTGGCTCGTGTCCAAGGGCCTGCGGCGAACGCGATGAGGTACGTGCTCAGCGGCCGCGTTTCGGCAAAGTGATGTGCAATCGTCGTGGCGGTGCTGTCGGCTCGCTGCTCGGAACCATTCGCGATGGTGGTCCAGCCCCGCGGGGCGGTCAGATGAAAGGTGACGCGCGCCTTGAGGTCGGGCTGATCGAAGCTTGGAAAGAGCTGATTGGCATCGCTGGGGACGAGTAGCGTGTAGAGGTAGTCGCTACCGTCTGGGTCGTGGGCGGAAATGATACTGGCGCCCGTCGGGGCGATCTCGCTCACAAAGGAAACGACGACGGTATTGAAGCCGGCGTGGAGTGAGCGAGCCGGCAGTCGAATGTGCGCGCGATTCCAGGCCGTGAGTGGCACGGCCTGCCGGTTGGATTGAAGGCTGAGTACCCGTCGGCCGCGGAAATCGAGTAATACGTCGCCGGTGTCGAGGTAGTCGAACCGGATGGAGACGGTCCCGACGGCGGAATCTCGTGCGGTGACGTCGAGGGAGAGGTCGTATTTGACGTCACGGATGGTGTGCGCGCGGAGCCGAGCGAGCGGGAGCGAGACGCCTGGGCCGTCGAGAGCACCCTGGGAGTAAGCTGGCTCGGCGGAAAACGCGGCGGCCGTGAGGGCAAACAGGAGATGAATGAAGCGAAAGCGCATGGTCGTCTCAGTGGAGGCTTTGGCAATCTATAGGAAGAGAAGCCTTCTGGAGGACAGCCGTTTTGTTGACCCTCGGGACCGACAGGTGAGCCACAAGAACACTGAACTGCGCTGCCACTCGAGCGTTATAAGTGGCGAGCACCGGCGTCTGCTACCCAATCCGGGTAATACGGAGTGTGTAGAGCCGTGAAATCATGTAAGTGCTTGATGTTACGTACGGTACTAGACAGTTCTATCGAGTAATTGTAAGATTCATGAATCGTGAACATTATGCCGAAACAACCATCACTAAAGCCAGTTGATCTCGTTGTCGCTCTTGAACTTGCGATACGAGTGCGGCAGCCTATTAGCAAAATCGGTGCGTCCATAGGCATTAGTGTCGGTGAGGTTCACAACGCACTCAGACGGCTGGCTCTTTCTGGGCTCCTAGATCACGACATGCGTCGGGTTGTGCGCGCGCGGCTTGACGGCTTTTTAGAGCATGGTGCCGCAGTAGCCTTCCCGCCAATCTGGCTTCCGGCCGGACCGGGAGTCGAAACTGCTGTCGCCGATACCATGCCAGATGACATCGGTTCGGCCCC
This sequence comes from Gemmatimonadota bacterium, assembly GCA_026387915.1. Lineage (NCBI taxonomy): Bacteria > Pseudomonadati > Gemmatimonadota > Gemmatimonadota bacterium. The sequence goes on along the minus strand of JAPLKS010000020.1, from coordinate 71,318 downwards.
GCGGTCCGTTGTCTGGCCGAAGGCTGGAGGGCCAACCCGTGGGCGTGGTCTCGTTCCCCTGTTCCCAGGAGCGGCCGACCTCGCTGAGCGAAACCCCACCCTCTACCGCCTCCTCGTCTGGGTGGATGTGATCCGGACGGCTGGGGTTCGCGAGCGCGGTTGGGCCCTCGGCCAGATCCGTGAGCAATTGAACTACGGTGCCGAAAACGGGGCACCGCCCCTCGCCCCCCTCGCCCCCCTTACCCCCCTTACCCCCGGAAACAGCGGAGAGCACTCGCTCGTTGATGTTGCCAAGGCCATCGGGCCACTGCTGAACCGCGTTGTCTTTGCTGGGCGCGCCGCTGCGGAAGTTCTCCGAACAGAAACTGTCGTGCTCGCACCGGCGCGCCACCGCGAGGACGCAACGTTGCGGGTGCTGACCTCTTACTCCGTTGACCGAGTAGGAGCCGAGCTTCGAGCGCTCGGACTGGAGCGTGTACAGCGTGGACCGACGGCAGATCGGTGGCGTGTTCCTGGCGGACCTGACTTTGATCTCGAGCAGGTGAGTGGGGACGATGATCAACCGGGAATGCCGTGGATCGAATACGCACTGTTGCTTACGAACGGGTTTGATGTTGGGGGAGGTGTCGTTGTGCGAGTGACCGCCGCTCACGCACTGCTCGCGTTGCTGTGCAATGGTTTTCTCTCCGGCGGTCAGGCGGCGTCGGACAGCGCCTGGGCCGAAGATGTGGTCGCGCTCCTGGCGCTTCGTGCGTCGGTGGTCGGCGAATGCGCGTCGGCACCAGCGGAGATCCGGATTATTGTTCGCCGCGCGGCAGAGGCGCTCCTCGCGGACACAGGGCTGAGCTTTGTGATCGCGCGCACCCTGCCCGACGCTGCCGTGTTGCACGAACTCACGCAGACCGTTGTAGATCGCCTTCGGACGCTGACCCAACTCACGTAGGACGAGTACTTCTCGGTTCGATCCGCCCGTGGCGGTGCGAACACTCATTATCGGTCACCATGTTCGCTCTGCTGCTGCTCGTTCAGGTCGTCACACAGACTCCCGACACCGCCACGTATACCTCGTTGGCGCTGCGTCGCTTGGTTGCGGAGGCAAGCGTCATCAATCACCGGGTGCCACCGGGGCTTGGTCAGTACGCTGCGCAACTCGAAAGCGAGATTTCACTCGGATTTCGGGACGGAAGTTCCGGGCGCGAAATCACGACATCGGTTGAACAAGTGGCCAGCGCGCTCACGTGGAAGCGCACGGGTGAGGTAGATCAGCACGTCACGGGGTACCGGTCGCAGTCACTCGGTCCGCAACTCGCAACGATTGGCCTGTTCGAGGACGCGTGGGCGGTGCCAAGCCTCTATGGCAATCGGTTGGCCTTACTCTTTGGGCGCAACGCGGCACCTCGGCGGCGGTCAACCGGTACCAAGCGCGCCGAGGGTGCGCGGCAGTGGGCCGTGCATCCGCTCGCGGATGATCGTGAGACGATTTATCGGTTTGCCGGTGGCGATACCATCGAATCGCTCACGATCGGCGACCGCGTGATCAACATTGTGCGCATTGATGTGACGCCGCGCGCCGCGCTGCCGGCGGGCACGGTTGCGTTCAATGGGGAGGTGGATCTTGATGCGGCGCGCAAACATGTGGTCCGTATGCGTGGATCGTTTACCGAAACAAAAGCCCCTCAGGCGTTTGGAGTTGGAGCGATCCTGCGGGGCGCCACGGCCCTCGATGCGGGTGTGTTTGTTGAGCTCGTGAACAGCGAGATTAATAGTGAATTCTGGCTGCCCCAATACCAGCGATTTGAGGCGCAGGGGCTTGCGCCTGTTCTGGGGGAAGGAAAGGCCATCTTCAGAATTCTGACCCGCTTTAGAGGATTTGAAATTGAAGCCGCGCGCGCGGGCGACGTCGCCGTGTTGGGAGTGGATTCAGCCCGCGCGTCGCGCGCCGCACCGCAGGACACTCACGGAACACCGTCCGTGTCCGACACGCTCGCGGCTCGCCCTCATGTGCTCAGCTTTGCCAGTGCCGACTCGTTAGCGCGATACGTGAAGTGGCGAGAGCAGATCGGCACGGCCAGCGCGACAGTGAGTTCCGAAGATTTTGTAGATGTCGCCCCCACGCGTTGGCGTTCGACCGGTCCACCGATCTTCGCGGTTCAGGCCGAGCACTTTCAGGATGTCGTGCATGTCAACAGAATCGAGGGGCCGTACACGGGAATTGGGGCATCCGTGCGTTTGCGCGACCGCTTTCCTGGACTGATCGCGCGCGGCAACGTGGGGTACGCGTGGAGCGAGCAGACCGTGCGCGGGCGCATGAGTGTGGAATTGGCGCGTCGACCCTGGCGATTCGCCGCGCGTGGTGGGCGTTCCCTCGACCCGACGAACGATTTCTCAAACGGGTTGGATTCCATTTCGACACTCGGCGCGCTGTTTGGTGTTGATGATCATGACTATGTCGATCGTTGGAGCGCCGGCGTACAGGCGTCACGGTTGTTTAACGGCGATAACAGTTTACTGCGCCTTGACGTTGGCTGGGCACGGGATCAATCAGCGGTTCAACATCTCGCGCACGGTCTTGTTGGACGTGAACCGTTTGTGCCGAATCGCCCGGTCGATGCCGGCGAGTATCTGCGCACCGCACTGGCATTTGAATGGAATCGCAATGTGCAGGCCGAGTTCTTGCGACCCGGTACGGGATTCTCGGTGAACTATCTCCGTGGTGACGGGACGCTTCGCTTTCAGCGAGTGGAAGCGCGGGCCACGACGCGTCGCAATGTGAACGCATGGACCTTTGCCGCGCGCATGGATGCTGGCGTTGTGACCGGAAATACTCCCACGCAACAATTGTTTGAAATGGGGCGTGAGCTGAATCTTCCAGGATATGAGTACAAGGAATTCACGGGGACCCAAGCAGCGACGGCACGCGGATTGGCGATGTATCGGCTCGGCTGGTGGCGCGCGCCGCTCCATCTGTATGGGCGGGTTTGGTTGCCGGCCCTTGATCCCGCGCTGTCGCTGTCGTTTCAGTCGGGCTGGACTGGCGCCACGAGTGCGGCCGACTGGGTTGCGATGCGGCGCCTTACGCCAAGTGCGGTGATCACCGATGGCGTACGCTCGTCGGTGAGCGCTGGAGTCCGATTCTTTGGCGGTGCGCTCGGTGTGGCGATTGCCCGACCCGTTGATCACGCGGCTGCCTGGCGCGTACGCGCCGAGTTTGGGCAGCGGTTTTAGAACTCTCCGATAAACCCGATTTCAGGTTCGAGGTGGTGGCCACTGCGCGCCAGCACAGCAGCTTGTGCGTGCGCGATGACGGCGCGCACATCGGAGGCCGTGGCGTTGCCGACATTCACGATGATGTTGGCATGCAACGGAGAAATCTGAGCACCGCCAATCCGAAAGCCCTTGAGTCCACAGTCATCGATCAACCGACCCGCCCCTACGCCTTCGATCTTCTTGAAAATCGATCCAGCGCTCGGTTCCACGTCGAGATGAGGGTGTCGCGCGCCGCGCCAGTCGAGATTCTCCTGCATGGTGCGCCGCATCGCGGTTTCATCACCGTGAGTTAGGGCGAAGGTGACGGCAAGCGCGATCTCGCCACTGTCGTGGAGGCGGGACGTGTCGTATCCAAACCGCATTTCGGCAGCGCTGACGGTCTGACGGACACCCGCCCCGGTCAGGAGGTCAACGGACTCCACGACTTCCGCGATGAACATGGTCCGCGCACGTTCGGGGGCCGGCGAGAGGAAATGCAGGTTTTGCCAGACGGCCCCACCGACGGTGCTGGGAATGCCGACATAGTGTTCGAGCCCAGAGAGCCCCAGACGGACGGCTTCTGGAATCAGGTCGGCGATTATGACACCGCTGCCGGCGTGGATGGCTCCCTCACGCGGAACATCGAACTCGCGGGCACAGTTCCGAATGACCAATCCGCGGAATCCGAGGTCGCCGATCAGGATATTGGCACCGAGTCCGAGGACAAACCACGGGATTCCGGCGGATTGTGCAGCGGTGACAGCCGTAGCGAGATCGTCGGCCGATGTGGCATCGTACAGGACGTCGGCCGGACCGCCAATACGAAAGGTGGTGTACGGCGCCAACGGGATGCCGGGGCGCAGTCGATCGGCCGCGAGTGAAGGGCGAAGGGCACGAATCAGTTCGTCAGCCGCGCCAGCCGGACGGGAGATTTCTTTGGGCATACTATCGGTAATCAACAAGCGCTCGCGCACTCTCGCCAGCGCTGTGCTGTTCTGTATGGTTGGGGCGGCCCCGGTGCTGGCTCAGCGCGCCGTCTTGGAAAAGGTGATCCAGCGTCGGGTGCTGCCGAACGGGTTAGAGGTGGTGGTGCTCGAAAACCACGGGGTGCCATTGGCGACCGTGGAAGTTTCGGTGCGCAACGGCTCCTTCACCCAGTCGCCCGAATACGCTGGGCTGGCCCATCTATATGAACACATGTTCTTCAAGGCCAACGACCAGTATCCGATTGTTGACCAGTACATCGACAAAGCCAGCGAGCTGGGCGCCGTGTTTAATGCGCAGACGCGGGAAGAGCAGGTCAACTACTACCTGACCGTGGCCTCGGACTCAGTAGAAGGGGCGATGCGGTATCTCGTGGCCGCGTTGCTGGGCCCCAAGTTCCGTCAGGATGAGTTAGAACGCGAACGGCAGGTGGTCATCGGTGAATATGACCGCAACGAATCTCAGCCATTCTTCCGCCTTGAAGAGGCGATGGGAAAGAAGCTGTGGAGCGATCAGTGGAGCCGAAAAAACGTCATTGGCGACCGGCAAGTGATTTCCACCGTCACGCCGGACAAAATGCGCCGTATTCGCGACCTGTACTACGTGCCCAACAATTCGGTGTTAATCATATCTGGTGATGTCAATCCGTCGGCGGCGTTCGCGATGGCGGAGCGTATTTATGGAGTCTGGCCGCGCGGTGAAGATCCGTTTGTGAAAGTGCCGGTGCCCACGATTCCGCCGCTCGTCAAGAGCGACGCCGTGATTGTGGAAGAGGACGTGAATGCGGTGACCGTCCTCATTCAGTGGCAAGGCCCCAGTGTGCGAAAGGACGAGGACGCGACCTTTGTGGCCGATGTGTTCTCGGATGTACTCAATAACCCGCAGTCTCGCTTTCAGAAACGGCTGGTCGATACGGGGTTGTGGCAGGGCGTTGGTGTGAACTACTACACGCTCAACAACGTTGGCCCCATCTCGATCAGCGGACAGACCACTCCCGATAAACTTCGCGAGGCACTCCGCGCGTTGTTTGCGGAACTGCGGCTGGTGGTTACGCAGCCCGGATACATGTCACAAGAAGAACTGGACGCGACCAAGGCGAATCGCTCCGTGTCCACGGCGTTTGGGCTTGAGCGCAGTTCGGAGTCGTCGCACACGATTGGTTTTTGGTGGAGCGTGTCGGGGCTCGACTACTATATGAAGTACAACGATGAAATGGGCAAACGCACGGCCGCCGATCTTCGTGCGTATGCGAACAAGTACATCATTGACCGTCCCCATATCACGGGGGTGATGCTTACGGCTCCGGATCGTCGTCGGATCGGACTGAATGTGTTGGAGTTGAGCACCATCGGCGCGAGGGCCACGCCATGAAGCGCGCTCTGATGGTTCTCGCCTGTGCGCTGACCGCGCCCGCATCAGTCGTGGGCGCGCAGGATACGGACAGCAACACGGTGCGCTACGTCGTGAGTGGTGTTCAGGTGATTCAGCGCCGGACGCCGGCAAGTATTGTCGTGGCGAACCTGTATTTGCTCGGTGGGTTGCGGCAGGCCACGCCACAGACCGCAGGCACCGAAAGCCTGTTGCTCGCGGCCTCGGAGCGTGGGTCCACGAAATATCCACGCGATGCGATGCGTCGCGCCCTAGCGCGCACGGGGAGCGAAATCGGGATTGCCCCTCGGGAAGATTGGACCACCATCAGTATTCGAACAACACCACAGGAGCTCGATTCCACCTGGGCGATCTTCGCCGACCGTGTGATGCATCCAACGCTCTACTCCGCGGAAGTCGAACTGGTGCGGACGCAACTCTTGAGCGGCGTCCGTCAGCGCGCCGATAGTCCCGACGCGATGCTCGACTATTTATCCGACAGTATTGCATACACCGGACAGCCGTACGCCTTGTCCGCCGTCGGAACGGCGGAAACGATTTCGAGTATTACGCGTGCGCAGTTGCGCCGGTATCATCGCGATCAGTTTGTGACGTCACGCATGCTCCTGGTGGTGGTGGGCAATGTGGCACGCGAGAAAATTGAAACGTTGGTCCGGACGACGATTGGTACGCTTCCAGCCGGTTCGTATCAATGGAAAGCGCCAGAGGCCAGTGCGTCGTTGCCCACCGATGCCGTCTTTCTTCGGCGGACGCTCCCGACCAACTATATACAGGGGGTCATTGCCGGACCGCCGGCCAACCATCGCGACGCTGCGGCCTTGCGGGTGGCGGCCGCCGTGCTCTCGGGACGCCTCTTCTCCGAAATTCGCTCGAAGCGCAATCTGACGTATGCGGTGAGCGCGAATTACCGAGACCGCGGCCTGACGTCAATTGCGTTGTATGTCACCACGACGGCGCCGGACACGACGATTGCGCTGATGAAAAAGGAAGTGCAGTTCATTGCGAAGGCGAATATTCCGACCGAAAATCTCGCGCCATTGGTGGCACAGTTTATTACGGAGTATTTCCTCGAAAACGAAACCACAACGGCGCAGGCGGATTTTCTCGCGCGCGCACAACTCTTCCGCGGTGATTTTCGAGCCGGATCAAAATTTGTCAGTGAGTTGCGTGCCGTAACTGGCGACGACATCAAGCGCGTTGTCGCGCAATACTTCCGCGACATCCGCTGGGCGTACGTCGGTGATCCTGCACGCATGCCGCGCGAGCGCTTGCTCAGCTTTCCGTAATCGACCGCAGAGAATCGCGCGGCGGGATGATTACCGCCGCCGCGCGCGTAGGACGTCGCGCACGCCATCGAGCGTTCCGCCAGCGGCATGTAGCGCGACAAGCGTGTGGTAGATCAAATCCGCCGCCTCCTCGGTCGCACGCACGGCGTCTCCGTCGGCGCATGCGGTGACGAGTTCACTCGCCTCTTCGCCAATCTTCTTGAGGCGAGTGTTTCGGTCGGCCAAGAGCTTTGCCGTGTAGCCGGTCGCGTTGCTCTCGCCCGCCCGAGCATCGATGGTGGCATCGAGTTCGCCGAGCGTGTCTGCAGCACCCTCGCCAAAACAGGTGGTGGCGCCCGTGTGACAGGCCGGACCGGCCGGGATCACGCGGGCAAGCACCGCGTCGGCATCGCAATCCATGAACAGTTCCACGAGTTGCTGGGTGTTACCGCTTGTCGCGCCTTTGTGCCAGAGACCGCGCGTGCGCGAACGGTAGTGCATCTCGCCGGTGTCGAGGCTCAGCTGCAAGGCTTCCGCATCGGCGTGCGCTACCATCAATACCCGACCGGAGCGGGCGTCCTGCGCGACGACCGTAACCAAGCCGCCGCTTTTCTCGAAGTTCAATGCCGCAATATCACATGTCATGGTGTGGAACCTCGCAACAGCGTGCGGACGGCGGTATCAAGCGCGGCGTTGGTCGCGACCGCATTGCCGCCGAACGCGGTCGGATGCCCCACGAGATCCGTAAACACACCACCGGCTTCCGTAATGATCGGTTGAAAACATGCGGCGTCCCAGTCCCCGAGCGTGAAATCAATCATGACTTCTGCGCGACCGGTGGCCACCATGAGGTAGCCGTAGCAGTCACCCCATGTTCGGCTGACCGCGGCGCGCGTGTGTAGCTCCTGCCAGCCGCGATGCGCGGCGGCCGGACCTGGGGTTCGGTCGTCTGTGACGAGCATGGTGGCACTCTCAATGGTATCCACCGTGCTGACGTGGGCGCGTACGCCGTTGCACCACGCGCCACAGCCAGGAGCGGCCGCGATGAGTTCTGAGAGAGGCGGAAAGGACGCGGCGCCCGCCAGTACGACGTCGTCATGGGCGACGGCAACCAGAGAACCCCACAGTGGCACGCCGCGCACGAACGACTTGGTTCCGTCGATGGGGTCGAGAATCCACCGACGCCCACTTCGCCCTACCTGCTCACCGAACTCCTCACCGAGAATGCCGTCGTCCGGAAACCGTTGGGCGATCCAGTCACGGGCGGCGCGCTCCGCGGCGCGATCAGCGATGGTTACCGGCGTGCCGTCTGCCTTCCATTCCACGGCGACATTCGTGTGGAAGTACTGGAGCGCCGTCGCACCGGCGATGCGCGCAACTTCGGCGGCGGCTTGCATCAGCGTATCGGCAGATTCGTTCATGCGGCAGTGTCTCGTACTGAAAGGTTGGCCATACGCATCGCGCTTTTGAGTGCCGCGATCGTGGTCACTCCGTCATGAAGAATACCGGCCACGAGGGCGGCGTCCGCCCCCCCGTCGGCAATCGCCGCGGCGACGTGCTCAGGGAGCCCCGCCCCGCCGCTGGCGACCACCGGCACATCGACCACAGACGAAATGGCCTGCGTGAGGGCAATGTCGTAACCGGTGCGAGCACCGTCACGATCGATGCTCGTGAGCAAAATCTCCCCGGCACCGCGCGTCGCACACTCCTGTGCCCATGTTACCGCGTCGAGGTCCGTGCGCGTACGGCCGCCGGACGTGTAGACCACCCAGCGATCTCCCTCGCGCTTGGCATCAATAGACGCAACGATACATTGCGCGCCGAATCGCGACGAGCCCTCATTGATCAGCGACGGGTTATGCACAGCCGCCGAATTGATTCCGATTTTGTCGGCGCCTGCGCGCAAGACGGAGGCGATGTCCTCAACCGAACGAATGCCGCCACCGACCGTCAGTGGAATAAACAGTCGCTCTGCCGTACGCCGAACGACGTCGAGGAGTGTCGCTCGTTCTTCGTGCGTTGCGGCAATATCCAAAAACACCAATTCATCCGCCCCGTCGCGTTCGTACTGCTCGGCGAGCGCGACGGGATCTCCCACGTCACGGAGTCCCACGAAATTGGTCCCTTTGACGACGCGACCATTGCGCACATCGAGACAGACGATGAGCCGGCGGGTGAGCGTCACGACCGCTCCAACCGGACCGCGCCTTTCGTACTGAAGACGCTACCGGTATCGCTGAGCGACTGACGCAAGGCAAACCCCAGCGCCTTAAATGCCGCTTCAATGACGTGGTGGCGATCGGAACCGCGCAGCACTCGGATATGCAGGGTAAACTTTGACGCATCGCTGAACGAGCGCATAAAGTGTTCGTACAGTGTGCTGGGCAACGGGCCGCGGTAGAACGGCCGTCCGCCGACATCCAGCACCGCCTGCACGAGCGCCTCGTCCATAGGGACCGTGCGTTCGCCGTAACGCGCTGCACCGGGCGGGACGATACCAGCGAGCGCGGCGCCGACTGCCAGCGCCACATCTTCAATGATGTGATGGCGCAGGTCACCAGTGGCGGATACTGTGAGATCGACGCCGGAGTACCGGGCGAGCACGGTGAGCATATGATCAAGGAAACGCTCAGGCGTTTTGATTTGCGCGACGCCGGTGCCGACCACGGCCTCGACACGCACGACCGTCTCGCTTGTTTCGCGCGTGATGATGACAGGCGTGTTCATTGCGCAAATTCCTCAACAAGAACGTGGGGATCAATGGCACCGGTATAGAGCGCCATACCAAGGACCGCACCGGCAATGCGGCGATCCTCGAGCGAACGTACATCCGCGAGCGAAGCAATACCGCCAGAGGCGAGGACCGGCCAGGCACTCGCCTCTGCGACGTCTTCCATCAGCGGCAGATCCGTGCCCTTCATTTGTCCCTCACGGTGAACCGCCGTGACCAGCAATCCCGCGAGTGGCAGTCCCGCGAGATCCTCGATCACATCGAGAATCAAGCGTCGAGAATCGCGCGCCCATCCATGCGTGACGACGCGACGCTCACGTACATCGGCGGCCACGATGATCCCAAAGGGGTGGTCGTGTGCCATTTCGTCGAGCCAGTCCCGATCTTCGAGCGCACGCGTGCCCACCACCACACTCGTTGCGCCGGCGTCGAACAACTCTGTCACTTGATCCGTCGTCCGAATACCTCCGCCGACCTGTATCTGCACGCTGGCATCGCGCAACAACTCGCGCACGATCGGCGCATTGGATCCGCGCCCCGTTGCGGCGTCGAGATCGACGATGTGGAGTCGCGAAAAACCAAGCCGCGTCCACCGTTGTGCGACTTCGCGCGGATCGTCGAGGCGCACCGCTTCCTTTGCAAAATCGCCGCCGACCAGCTGCACGACACATCCATCCCGAAGATCGATAGCGGGAATGACAATCATGCAGCCTCCGCAATGACGCGTTGCAGAAAAGCGAGGCCGGGCGCCGAACTTTTCTCTGGGTGGAATTGCACGCCAATCACCCGACCGCACCGAATAGCCGCAGGAAAACGATCTGCTTCATGCACGGACCACGCGATCACCACATCAGGGTCTGTGGGGCGGCACACATAGCGGTTGGCATAGTATGCAATGCCGAGTCTCGGCGCTGCAAAGAGTACGTCGCGGGTGTCATCAATGGTGTTCCACCCGATTTGCGGTGTGTGCCGCGCGCGCAGTTTTTCGACCCGCCCTGGCACGATGCCGAGTCCGTCACCAGGCCCTTCGTCGCTGGCGTCGCACAGCAGCTGCATACCGAGACAAATTCCCAACGTCGGTAATCCGGCGCGGATTGCGGTCGCCATAGCATCACGGCCCGGAGCCAGCGCGGCGGAGGCCGCTCCAAAGGCGCCAACGCCAGGTAAGACGAGAAAGTCTGTTTCAATCGCACGGATTGGATTTGGTTCGATCACCACGACGCGACCTCTCCCCTGCAGTGCCTTGGCCAGAGAATGGAGATTTCCCGCGCCGTAGTCGAATAACGTCACACGCACGCGAGTGCCTCTCGGATGGCGCTGCATGCGCGCTCCATCATCGGCCACGGACCGGCGGTAATACGTAGTGCCGGACCAATGTTGGGAAGGTTGGCCCAGGCGCGGAGCGCGATGCCAAGTGATCGTGCGTGCGCCGTGATCGCCAGAGCGTGCGGAGTTGGAATGCACAGAAAGTTCGCGTCGGACGGAAGCGCCCTCAGCCCGAGCGTGGCAAGTTCCGCTGCCAAGCGGTCGCGATTGCGGACGCATTCCGCTGCGTGCGTGCGTACCCAGTCTGCGTCCTGGAGCATGGCGGCGACGCCGGCTGCTTCAGCGACCGTGCTGAGTTTGTACGGACCACGCGATCGTTCGACCGCGTCAATGATGTGACGCGATGCCACGCCGTATCCGATGCGCAGTCCGGCAAGGCCGTATGCCTTGGACAGCGTACGGCACACCAGCACACGCTCAAGCGCAGCCGCCTGCCCGATCAATCCGTCCATGCCACTGAACTCGGCGTACGCTTCGTCAATGATCACGAGCCCCGGTGCTTCGGCAATGATCCGAAGGATTGTTTCGGGACGTGTGGCGGTGCCGGTGGGATTGTTGGGGGTGCAGAGATAAATAATGCGCGCGCCGGTCGCGAGCAGCGCGTCAGCATCCATTTGATGGTCAGCCGTGAGCGGAACCGCCACTGGTCGGAGGCCGTTGATTTGCGCAAAGATTGGGAGCATGACGAACGTGGGATCGGGGTGCGCCACGAGATCGCCCGCCCCAGCGAACGCGCGCACCGCGCAGTCGAGCACGTCGTCCGAACCGTTCCCCGTGACCACGCAGGACGCCTCAACGCCATGAATCTGCGCGACGGCCTGTTTGAGCGAGGCACCATAGAGATCAGGGTAGCCTGCGGCGCCACCGTCGACCACCGACTGCATGGCCGCGATCGCCGCCGGCGGTGATCCCCAGAGATTCGTGTTGTCAGCGAGGTTGATTTCCACGCGCGCATCGGCGTTGTACAGCGGAATCTTCGCCAGGTCCTCGCGCGCGAGTTGCGTCGTCCTGCGGCGCATTATGGTGTCCCCTCCATCCAGTGTCGTGCCGTGGCGGCGTGCCCCGGCAATCCCTCGGCGTCCGCGAGGATTCCTACATCTGCGGCGAGACGCGCGGCGGCCGCACGGTCGACGCGCTGCCACGTCGTCCAGCGATAAAAATCGATCGTGGATAGTCCAGAATAACTCCTCGCCAAACCACCCGTCGGCAGCACATGGTTGGCGCCGCTGAGATAATCGCCGAACGCGACACTGTTTGCGGTGCCGACAAAAACGGTGCCGGCATTGCGAAGCCGCGCGGTGACGCCGTCGCCGTCTCGGCAGGCTACCAACACATGTTCTCCCGCGTACTCCGCCGCAAATGCTTCTGCCTCGGCGAGCGTTGCAGCGGTGACCAACCCACCGCGAGCGGCGAGCGCCTCGCGAACAATCATCGCGCGAGGTGTGGTGGCGATGAGTGGCGCGAGCGCCCGTTCCACTGCGTCGATCAGCAATGGCGCGGTGGTCACAAGGACGACGGCAGCGAGCGGGTCATGCTCCGCCTGCGCCACAATTTCGCGTGCGATAACGTCCGCGTCCGCAAACTCATCCGCGATGACCAAGAGTTCGCTGGGGCCTGCCGGTGAATCGATCGCTACGGTGCCAGCAACCTGAAGCTTCGCCTCTGCAACGTACGCATTGCCCGGCCCCACAATACGATCCACTCGCGGAATACTGTTGGTGCCGAATGCGAGCGCAGCGATCGCGCCGGCTCCCCCAACGGCGAACATACGATCCACACCAGCAATCTCGGCGGCCGCGAGCAGCACTGCCGCCGGCAGTCCTGTGGCCGTTGGGGGCGAGCAGACGATCACGGTGCCAACCCCCGCGACGCGAGCGGGGACGGCGCCCATCAGCAGGCTACTCGGATACGTGGCGCGTCCACCCGGCGCATACACCCCCACACGCGCCAAGGGATCGGGACGCCGCCCCACGACCACGCCATCCGCCGTCACGACTTCACGGGCGACCGGCTTGAAGGCTTCGTGCACCTGCCGAATATTTTCGGCCGCACGCTCGAGAGCGGCGATGAGCGTGGGATCCAGTGTTTCCAGTGCGCGACGCCATGCCGTGCGTGGGACCTCGAGTGCCTCGAGTGATGCTCCGTCAAATTCGCGCGCCATCGCCATGAGGGCTGCGTCCCCTTCGAGGCGCACGCGTTCAATGAGCCGAGCGGTTGCCGCTCGAATCGCCGGGTCGGCACTGGTTGATCGATCAAAGAGGATGGTCCGCTCGGCAGCGGACAAGCGCGAGACGTCGGCGCGAACGGCCACGGTGATCATGCCATTAACCGTTCAATGCGCGTGACGAGGATGCCCTCGCCGCCGAGTGCCTTGAGGTCGGCGATGGTGCGGAAGATTGTGTCGGCTGGCGCGACAGCGTGCACGGCGACCATCGCCCCGCCGTTCATCACGTCGATGACGGTGGGTCCTGAGATCCCGGGCAACACGCGCTTTACCTCCTCGAGGCGCGCGCGCGGCACGTTCGCCATCACATATCGTCGCCCACGCGCGGCGAGCACGGATTGCAGCGCCATAACGAGCTCGTCGAGCGCCCGAACTTTTTGGACATCGGCGAGTGGCGCGGCGGCGCTGATGAGGCGCGCGCTTGATTCCATGACCGTACACACCGGGCGCAGTCCGTTGACGCGCAACGTAGACCCCGTGGAGGTAATGTCCACAATGACATCGGCGATGCCGAGGTGCGGTGCGATTTCCACGGCACCAGAGACCGGGGCCAGCACCACCAACTTGCCTTGGTCCGCGAAAAATGTGCGCGTGATATTTGGAAACACGGTGGCCACGCGGCTTTGCTCGGGAATGTCAGCGACGGCGCGGATGCCGCTGTCCTCACGCGTGGCGACGACGATCGTGCATCGACCAAAGGCGAGGTCCAGCCGAGAGGTCAACGGTCGCCCCGATTCCACCACGAGATCCCACCCGGTGATACCGGCGTCCGCCGCGCCGTCTGCGACGAACTCGGGAATATCTTGCGCGCGAACAAAGATGGCCTCGAACTCACCACCCAGCGATGCGGTCAGCGCCCGTTCACTGGATGCGCGAACCGCAAGTCCAGCGTCCGCGAGCAGTTCACGGCAGTCTTGGTGCAGGCGTCCTTTATTGGGAAGTGCGATGCGAAGCATGAGTCACTGAGATGTGGCGAGAAAAAAAAGGCCCGTCCAAGAGAGGACGGGCCGGAATCATTGAGGCAGATCAGAGCGCTTTAGACAGCCACTCGAACGCACGACATGATACCGCGACCCGTCAGGGCGTGGTGGTGCAGGTCGTGGAGATGAAAGCGGCGTGTCATAACAAGAAGGGTAGTAGACGGTCACCGGTGCGTCAATCGCGAAGGCGAGCAAGCGGTGGCGCGAGGACGTACCAGCGCAAAGATTCCTGTGGCGCGATCTTCCGTCGACACCGCACTGCGTGCGGTGTGATGTTCCGGCGCCGAATATGCTCCCGACTGTCTCCTCGTTCCTTATAGGTGCCCGATGCGTCGAGTCGTTCCGATAGTCGCCGCTGCCCTCGTGACCGCCCTCGCGGCCTGCTCTCGAGGCGAGTCCCGTCAAGCCGACGCCACCTCACCGGTGGCGTACGTACAGGGAGAGACAACAGCGCCTATTCAGTTCACCTACTACGACGATCTTGTGTGCGACGATTGCCGACAGTTCTCCACGGCTGGCGCCGAGCTGCTGCGGCGAAATTGGGTAGAGACTGGGAAACTCCGTCTCACGGTCATCGATCTCGCGTGGCATCGCGGCAGTGTCGCTGGGTCGGCAGCCACGGTCTGCGCCGCAGCGCAGGGAAAGTTCTGGGAGATGCACGAGCTGCTGTTCGCCCGACAGGACAAATGGAAACGGGAACCTGATATCCCGAACACCCTACGCGGGTACGCAGGCGAAATGGGGCTGGACACCACGGCATTTTCCGCCTGTGCCGCGAGCCGGACCCATCAGCAGCGCCTTGATGCCGCCGAGGACGATGCCCGGCTGAAAGGGGTACGTGGGACGCCGGCCTTCTTTGTGAACGGCAAGGCCTATTTCGGGGCCCAGGACTGGGATTGGATGAATGCGGTCCTGACCGCATTCGCCGCCGGAACCCCAGAAAAGGCCCCCCCGCCCCCGCTCAAGATTCCGACCAAGAAGGTGGTGGACTCCGTTGCCCTCCGAGGCCTCCAAGATTCGCTCAAACAAGCGTCCGTACCCCCAAAAACCCCGTAGTTCTTCGGTTGCATCCACCCCTCCAAATGAATATTTTTCGGACTCTGCACAACTGCGTGCAGTGTATTCCGTTCCGACTGCTTACCTGATTCTGTTTTGGGCCTGGAGGCTTGATCATGCGGTTCATCGGTGTTGCGCTCGTTGCGAGCGCTGTGGTGCTGGGCGCTTGCGGTGGTGGCGAGAAGAAGGAAGAAGCAGCGGCGGCTCCGGCTGCAGCTCCGGCGGCAGCGGCTTCGGCAGCGGCTTCGGCAGCGGCTCCGGCGGCGGCTGGCACGGCTGCCCCGATCACGGGCACCACGTTTGAAGTGAAGATGATCGGCGACGAAAAGGGCTATCGTTATGAGCCCGCCGAGATCAAGGCGAAGACGGGCGACGGCATCAAGTTCATCATGGTGACCGGCGGACCGCACAACGTCGCGTTTGATCCCGCCAAGCTTCCGGCGGACGTCAAAGGACAGCTCGATGCCAACTTTGGCGCCGACAAGATGGCCGAGCTCTCGAGCGGTCTGAAGATGAACCCGGGCGAGACGTTTGTTCTGTCGCTGGGTGGCATCAAGGCCGGCACGTATGAGTTCAACTGCACGCCGCACCTGGCGATGAACATGAAGGGCAAGATCATCGTTCAGTAGGCTGACAGTCATGGTGTGAGGCGGGCGTCCGGTTTCCGGGCGCCCGCTTTCCATTCCCATGGAGTAGTTTCGATCGTCCATGTCGCCCCACTCTCCTCCTCCCCGCCGACGTGCCGAATGGCTCGCCGCTCGAGCCGCACTCGCTGGCCGACGTGACGCGCGCCTTGCGGTGAGCTCCCTGCTCTCCGTGGGTGTTGTGTTTGCCGCACTCTATTCGGCGACCAGCGGGCAACGGCACGACGAGGGCGCGTGGTTTGCCCTTGTGGCCGCGTCATTGATCGTTGGATTGATTGCTGGCTACGCGATCAACTTGGCTCGAGAAATGGCGCGGGCGCACGTCGCGGATGCGCACGAAGCCGAACGATTCCTCGGCGTGCCCGTCTTAGCCACCGTGAGTGATCGACGTCCGCGGTCACACACCAACCACGACGCACTGGATCCGCACCGGTTGATGTATTTGAGTGTGTCGCCTGCAGGCGCACGCACACACACCGTGATTGTCACCGGAGATGACCCCGCGATTGTGGCACGTACCGCCGCCGGGATTGCACACGCCGCGGCCACGGATACCCGAGCCACGTTGGTGATTGATCTCGACAACGAACGCTCGCCGGCCGCGGCCTTCTATCGTGTTCGCACCGAGCCCGGCTTTAGTGACGCCATGGCGGGCGTGCGACTGTGGCGCGAAGTCACGCTCGCCGTTGGCGCCAACAGTGGATTGAGCATCGATGTTATTCCCGGCGGTGCACTCCGGCGCGATGTGCCGGAGCGGACGACCGCTGAACTCACGGAGTTTCTCCTCGAACACGATTTTTGTGTTGTGGTCGCACCGGGGGCGCGTGCGGCGCGCCGCGCCGTAGGGCTCATCGAAGGGGCAATGGTAATTCTGTGCATCGAACTTCAGGTCACCACACTCATGGCGCTTGCCGCCTGGAAGTCGCTGCTCTTTACTGAAACAACCCCCCATGTGCACGGCCTGGCACTGGTAGAAAAACACACATTATCGCGCCAGTAAACGAACAGCATAAAGCCAGTATAAGGTCAATTGCCGATAAATTGCGGATGCGCACAACTTTGTGCCTGGTGATTATTCGCTTGCTGTTTACGCTTCAGGATCCTGTTCACCTGCATTCCTCATAGCGTTTTTCATTCGCGTCAGGGGCGCTGGTCAGGTGGCCAGTTGTTTTGAGCGGCGTGCTCTCCCGCTGGATATGTTTCGCACCTGACGATGACTGGCTACTCGGATCGTATCAATCACGCGCTCGCGTTCGCGGCGAAGCACCATGATCGTCAGGTGCGGAAAGGCACGCGGCTGCCCTATCTCACGCAGCCGGCGAATGTCGCCATCATGCTGACGCGATACGGGCAAGACGAGGAAACTGTCGTCGCCGGTATTTTGCTTGATGTGATTGAAGACTGTCTGCGCGAGGGGTGGACCCGCGAGACGCTGGATGAGCGCATTGGCGACAAGTTCGGCACGCCCCTTCTGGATGCGCTGTTGACGGTCACGCAACGGCGGATTGACGACGACGGTAACGAACTCGACAAAGACGAACGGCGCGCGGATTATCTCGAACGGCTGGCCGGCGCGGGAGATGCCGCACGGTGGGTGTGTGCGGCGGACAAAATTCACTCCGGTCGTTCCCTGCTCACCGATTTACGGCGCACGGTAGATGCGGATACCGTGTGGAGTCGATTCGCGAGTGGACGCGAAGGGACGATCCGGTGGTATCGCGCGGTGTGCGATCGGTTGGCAGCGCTGGGTTTTACCGCGCCGATTCTGGACGAGCTGCGCGCGGTGACTGAGGCGCTCGAAGAATTTCTCTAGGCCGCGCGCCGCGCGCTCCGCGTGCGCTGCGTGCGCTGCGTGCGCCGCGCGTTAGGTCGTCGCGCTGGCACCGGACGGATAGCGTCGCGCCACATACGTATTGAGAATCTCGAGAAACTCAGGGACGATGTGATCTCCCTTGAGGGTCACGGAGAGCGCGCCATCGATATACACGGGCGCCTTTGGTTCCTCGAATGTTCCCGGGAGTGAGATTCCGATGTTGGCGTGCTTGGATTCGCCCGGCCCATTCACGATGCAGCCCATCACGGCGACTTTGAGTTCTTCGACTCCGGGGTGCTGCGTGCGCCACACGGGCATCTGCTCGCGCACGTAGTTCTGGATGTCTTCTGCCATTTTCTGAAAAAACGTACTCGTCGTGCGGCCGCAGCCTGGGCAGCTGGTGACTTGCGGCGCAAAGGAACGGAGTTCGAGCGACTGGAGCACCTGCTGTGCGACGTACACTTCTTCGGCGCGATCGCCGCCGGGGCGCGGTGTGAGTGACACGCGAATCGTGTCACCGATGCCTTCGGCGAGCACGAGTGCGAGCGCGGCGGTTGTGGCGACCACGCCCTTCGTCCCGAGTCCGGCTTCGGTAAGTCCGAGATGCAACGGGTAGTCGCAGCGCGCGGCGAGTCGACGGTAGCAGTCGAGGAGGTCTGGCACCTGTGAAATTTTTGCCGAGATCACGATGCGGTTGTGTGCGAGGCCCGTCTCTTCGGCGAGTGTTGCGGACCGTAGCGCGCTCTCGATCATCGCTTCCATATAGACGTCCTTCGCGATGCGGGGCGTGGC
This sequence comes from Gemmatimonadota bacterium, assembly GCA_026387915.1. Classification (NCBI taxonomy): domain Bacteria; kingdom Pseudomonadati; phylum Gemmatimonadota; species Gemmatimonadota bacterium. Next base: position 52,868 of record JAPLKS010000020.1, on the reverse strand, counting down.
GCTCCGGGCGTTGTCGTCCATCATGGTGGTCAGGAGGTCTTGATCCAGCGATCCCCAGTTGACGCCAATGCGTACGGGTTTATCGTGCTCCACGGCGATCTGCACGATAGTACGGAAGTTGTCATCGCGATGTTTGGCGCCGACGTTGCCGGGGTTGATGCGGTACTTGGCGAGTGCGCGTGCGCAGGCCGGAAATTTTTTGAGGAGCAGGTGACCGTTGTAGTGAAAGTCGCCGATGATCGGGACGCCAAAGCCCGCATCGGCGACGCGCTGGACGATCTCTGGCACGGCCGCGGCCGCTTCGTCATTGTTGACGGTGATGCGGACGAGTTGCGACCCGGCGACGGCGAGGGCGACCACTTGGGCGGCGGTGCCAGCGGCGTCTGCGGTGTCGGTGTTCGTCATGGACTGCACGACAATGGGATGACCGGCCCCGATGGGGACGGCTCCAACGACGGCAGTGACGGAAGGGCGGCGAGGTTTGAAGACCACTGGCAAGTCCGGAACAGGTTGCATGCACTAAACTACTGGGAAGCGCTTGAAGTGCCGAGCGGTTCGTGTGAAAGCGAACCGCCCCTTCCCTTCTTTCCCGAATCCCCTGCTGAGGAAGTCGCGATGACCGACGCCACGAACTCCCCCGTGATCCCCGAACCCGCTTCGCGCCCTGGTTTTTTGAGGCGCCATTGGGGGAAAGCGACGTTCGTGGTCGTGATTATCGTGCCGGTGCTGCTGTTTACGATTTGGGCCGGGCTCACGCTGACCTATACGTACTCAAGCGGCGAGCGCTCCGGCTTCGTGCAGAAACTGTCGCGAAAGGGGTGGGTTTGTAAGACGTGGGAGGGGGAGCTGGCGATGGTGAATATGCCGGGGGCGATGAGCCAAATCTTTACATTTACGGTTCGGAGCGATTCCCTAGCAGAGGCTATCAATGCGGCGATGGCCAAGGGGCGTGTGGTGCTCTACTACAAGGAGCACCGTGGGGTGCCCAGTTCCTGCTTTGGCGAGACGGGGTATTTCGTGGAGCAGGTGCGGAGTATTGGTCAATAAAAGTCGGTTCGGGATGCGGATTTAGAGGGCTCCGGCGCGTGCGGATGGGAACTATTGCTCTTTTCTTTTGGGAGGCATAGGTTCATACGACTCTTTCTCCACTCAGCCGAGGCTGACGGATTTAGGGCGATCCAGCGCGGGGGATATTGGGGTCCTGCGGCGCAGAACAGATTGTCAGGGTACGGCGCGTTCCGCTCCCTGCATCAATCATCACACAGGAGTTGGGCATGCGTACGACTGGCAAGGTGAAGTGGTTCAATGATGCGAAGGGCTTTGGGTTCATCACGCCCGACAATGGCTCGAAGGATTGCTTCGTCCACTACAGCGCGATCCAGGGCAGCGGCTTCAAGTCGTTGGCCGAGGGCGATGCGGTGGAGTTCGACATCGTACAGGGCCAGAAGGGTCCGGCGGCAGAGAACGTCACGAAGCCTGCCTAAGCGCTTCGCACGTCGCTTCACCTGGCGGGGCGCCTCCTAAAAGGAGGCGCCCCGTTTGGTTTTCTGGTGTTGGCGCGGGCGTCCCCGGGTGGGGTTGGAGCCTTCCTCGAGCGTTTGGGCGATGGCTTGGTGGAGCGACCGCCGGACGCGCGCGATGTCGAAGGTGATGGCGCCAAGTTTTCCGATGGCGGCCTGCCCCGCGCCTTCGACGAGTTGCTGGGCGATTTGGAGGGATTTGGCGATCGGGGTGCCGAGTTCCCTTTGGAGCAGGAGGGCCACGCAGAGCTGCTCGATGACGGCAACCGGGATTTGCCGGCTCTTTCCTTGCTTGCCGAGCGGGAGGAGTGAGGCGGCTTCCCGGGTCAGGATATTATCGAGGAATTTTACTGGAACGCCGAGTGCTGTCGAGGCCATGGCGGTGGTGAGTCGCATGGCTACAAATATACTCAAATAAAAGTAAAATAGGTAGTGACCGGCAAAGATGGAGTAAGTAAAGCAAACGACAGTCATAAAGCGTTCTATGACTGTCGTTTGTATCATTATAAGAAACAAATGTTTTTATGCTTACCTGTCGACACATCCGACCCTGCTCACTCAACCACCCACTAGACCACGGGCTCTCATGAGCTGCGCCTTTACCGCAGATGGGCCGGTGCCTCCCTCAATCTCACGATGCGATACCGTGTGCGCTGGGTCAAGTTCCTTCAATACATCCTGCTCAAAGAGGGGGTGAGCGGCCGCAAAAGAGCTCCACGGCAGCTCCGTGAGTTCCAACCCCTTCTCCTCGGCCTCTCTCACCAGCCTGCCAACAGCACCGTGCGCATCGCGGAATGTGGCCCGTTTCCGAACCAGATAATCGGCCAGGTCGGTCGCCATCATCGTACTTGAGACCGCGGCGCGCATTCGCGTGCGATTGAATGTGAGCGTGGCCACGGAGCCCGCGACCGCTGGAAGCAGTAGTTCCAGGGAATCGATCGCGTCAAACAGGGTCCGTTTGTCCTCTTGGAGGTCCTTGTTGTAACCGCTCGGGAGTCCTTTGATGGTCGAGAGCAAAGCGACCAGGTCGCCCAACACACGCGACCCAGAGCCGCGCGCGAGCTCCAGCGCATCTGGATTGCGCTTCTGGGGCATCATCGAGGAGCCGGTGCTGAAACCGTCGCCGTAGCGCACAAACCCGAACTCACTGGACCCAAACAGAATAAGATCTTCGGCGAGGCGAGAGAGGTGCGTGCCAGTGAGCGCCAACGCAAAGAGCAGTTCTGCGATAAAATCGCGATCGCCAACGGCGTCGATGGAGTTGGGTGATACGGAATCAAACCCGAGTTCCCGCTGCAGGAGCGCACGCGGCACCGGGAATGCAGAGCCCGCGATGGCGCCGGAGCCCAGCGGCATGACGGCGGCACTGCGGCGCGCATTGGCGAGACGCACGAGGTCGCGCTCGAGTGGCCAGAAGTGCGCGAGCATCCAATGCGCAGCACTCACGGGCTGCGCGCGCTGGAGATGGGTGTAGGCCGGAATAAGATCGTGCTCGAGTTGTTCCGCTTGCGTCACCATCGCGCGCTGGAGATCGCGGAGCAGCACTTCGATGCGCCCGATCGCATCGATCGCCCAAAGACGGGTGGCGGTGGCGACTTGATCATTCCTGCTCCGGCCGGTGTGCAGGCGCGACGCAGGTTCGCCGGCCTCCTCATGGAGGAGGCGATCGATCATCGTGTGAATGTCTTCGTCGGTGGCGATCGGTGGTGCGCCGGCCGCGAAACGCGCGGCGACGCGATCGAGACCGGAGCGCACACGCGAGACGTCGTCCGGAGACAGGACCCCGGCCTCACCGAGGGCGAGGGCCCACGCCTTGGAAAGTCGGATATCGTGGGGCCACAGGCGAAAATCCACGCCGATGGAGCGATTGACGGCGTCGAGTGCGGGGTGGGGGCCTTCAGAAAAACGGCCTCCCCACAGCTTGTGCGTCTTGGCGTCTTCGCCGCCGCTCACGGGGCGGCCGGCGCTGGGGTGCGCATAGGAGATTTGGGGCGGGTATTGGTGAGCAAGGCGATGAGAATAAACATATTCACATAAATATGCGATTTCAAGGGGCCTTGGAGTGTCTCACGAGGCGCCAAAATGGGCGGATATTCGCCGGCTATTTGCGGGCGAGGGCGAGCAGGCGCTTGGCGGTGCGGTCGCGCGCCGATTCGGAACGGCAGATGATCAGGATGGTGTTTTCGCCGGCGATCGTCCCCAAGACATCGGGGTTGCCTTCGGAATCGATGGCTTCGGCGATCGGCTGGGCGCCGGCCACGACCGTTTTGACGACGATGAGCTCGCCGACGGTATCGAGTCGCCCGAAGAGTTGTGGGAAGATCGCGGCGAGTGTGGCGCGCCCCTTTTCATCGCCGGCGGATTCCGCTACGGTGTATCGGACGCCGGATTGCGTGGGGACGCGGGCAATGCGCAGGTCGTGCATGTCGCGCGACAAGGTAGACTGTGTGACATCAAGGCCGCGCTCGGCGAGGAACTGTCGTAGTTCTTCCTGGCTGCCAACGAGCCGAGTGGCGATAATTTCGCGGATAATCTGTTGTCGTTCGCGCTTATTCATATCGTCCGGGGCGAGTCAGAGGGGCAAAAGAGAGCTTAGCTCAGAGCAGGGATGAGCGTAAGGCAACTTGACAAGTAACTAGTGAGAGTTTATGCATTCATCAATGCATAGAATGCCAGTTGGAGTGCTCGGCGCGAGTGGGTATGCGGGCCGAGAGCTGTGTGCGTTGGTACTGCGCCATCCTCGGATGTCGCTGGCTTTTGCGACGGCGAATGAGCAGCGCGGAAAGTCTGCCGAACTCCCAGGTGGGGGGGCGGTGACCTTTGTCGCGACCGACGACGCCCCACTTGCTGAGGCGGCGCTCGTGTTCAGTTCGTTGCCGCACGGCGCGTCAAAGCTCTGGGTTGAGCGCGCGCGGGGTGCCGGCGCAAAGGTGGTGGATCTGTCGCACGATCTTCGCATTGGGAATGACACATCGGGCGTTCCGTACGGGCTGACCGAACTGCGGCGGGAGCAGGTTCGCGGCGCAGACGTGGTGGCGAACCCTGGGTGCTATCCCACGTCGATTCTCTTGGCGTTGTTGCCGCTCGTGGAGCAGGGGCTGGTCGCACCGGGTGCACAAGTGATTGCCAACTCCGCGAGCGGTGTGACCGGTGCTGGGTTTTCGGCGCGCACGGATCTCCTGTTTGGTGAAATCACGGAGAACTATCGCGCGTACGGCATTGGCAACACGCACCGTCACCTCAACGAGATGCGCGCCATGATGGGTGAGTGGAGCGCGGATGCGGATTTGATCTTCACGCCGCATCTCTTGCCGATTGCGCGGGGAATTTTATCGTCGATCACGATCCCGCTTACCGCAGCCGTTGCCGATGCGATGGCCCCGTTTCGCGCGCGCTACGCGGGCGAGCGCTTCATTGAACTGTCGGATGCGCCACCGGAACTGCGGCACGTAAATCATCGGAACGTCGTCCGGATTCATGCAACGATGTTACAGAACGTTCGCACGCCTACTATGCTCGTGTTGTCGGCCATCGACAACTTGATGAAAGGCGCGGCTGGGCAGGCGGTGCAGAATGCGAATCTGATGCTTGGTTTTGAAGAATCCGCGGGGTTGCCGGTTTGATACGCGTGGTGAAGATCGGCGGACGGGCGCAGGGCGATGCGCGGTTGCCCGCGGAGCTCGCGGTGGCGGCCGCGCACGTGACTGATGGCGCGACTGATGGCGCGGCGGAACTGTGCGTGGTGCACGGCGGCGGCGACGAAGTGTCGGCGTTACAGCGGCGTCTTGGATTAGAGCCGAAATTTCACGGCGGCCGGCGTGTGACGAGCGCGGAGGATTTGGAAATTGTGCGTATGGTACTCTCGGGGACGACGAACAAGCGTCTAACGGCGCAGTTGTTGTCGGCGGGGGTGAATGCGGTGGGGATATCGGGCGAAGACAGCGGGCTGTTTCTGGCGCGCGCGACGGACGCTGCGACGATGGGCCGAGTTGGCGGGCACGTGGTGGTGCATCCGCGGTTGATTCACCTGTTGCTCTCCGGCGGATTTGTGCCGGTGGTGTCGCCCCTGGCCCGTGACGCAGAGGATGCACAGGGCTCCGGACTCAATGTGAATGGCGATGATGCCGCCGCGGCATTGGCCGCGGCACTCGGCGCACACGAACTTGTATTTGTGGCAGATGTTCCTGGTGTGCTGGACAGCGGGAACGTGATTCCGCTGCTCGACGAAGCGGGTGTGACGGCGCTGACGACGAGCGGCGTCGCTGCTGGCGGTATGGCAGCAAAACTGGATGCGGCACTGGCGGCACTTCGGGGCGGTGTTGCCTCAGTGCGCGTTGCGGGACTCGCGGGTATCGCTGATGCGAATGCCGGCACACGGATCGTGCTTCACTCTTCTCACGCGTGAGTTTTACATGACGACGATTACACCTTCCATCACTGACGCGCTTGTTGGTGTGTACCGTAAGCCACCCGCTGAATTTGTGCGGGGCGCGGGTGTGGAGTTGTTTGACGCTGATGGCAAGTCGTATCTCGACTTTGTGGCCGGCATTGCGGTGAATGCGCTGGGCTACGGCGACGCGCAACTCACGCAGGTGATGCGCGACGCGACAGAGAGCGGACTCGTGCACACGTCGAATCTGTATCGCACGTCGCCGGGCGAGCGCTTGGCCGAAGGGTTGGTGGCGAAGACCTTTGCCGACCGTGTGTTCTTCAGCAACTCAGGCGCCGAAGCCAACGAAGGGGCCTTCAAGATGTCGCGGCGCTGGGCCCGCTCGATGGGTGGCGCGGCGAAGCATGAAATTCTCGCCCTGCGAGGCGCGTTCCATGGGCGACTCTTTGGAACACTCGCGGCCACTGACCGTCCGAGTTATCGCGCACCGTTCCGGCCGCTCGCCGGCGGTATTTCCATTGTGGAGCGCGATCTCGAAGAGTTGGATGCCGCGCTGAATCCTGACACGGTGGCAGCGGTGATCGCCGAGCCGGTGCAGGGTGAGGGAGGTGTTCGTGTATTGGATGCAGAGTTCCTGCGCGCCTTGCGGGTGATGACGCGTGAGCGCGGAATTTTATTGATTCTCGACGAGATTCAATGCGGCTACGGTCGCACCGGAACCTTTTTGGCGTGCGAACAGGCAGGCGTTGAGCCGGACTTATTGACGGTGGCAAAGCCGATGGCGGGCGGACTTCCGATGGGCGCGATTCTCGCGACCAAGGCTGTTTCGGACGCGATGCAGCCCGGTGATCACGGTACGACGTTTGGTGGCGGACCGTTTGTGTCGTCCGTTGCGCTTCACGTGCTTGAGCGTTTGAGTGACCCCGCGTTGCTCGCGCATGTGCGAACGGAAGGCGCGTGGCTTGGTGCCGCACTCCAGTCGCTTGCCGGACGCGCGGCGAAAGTGCGTGCGGTGCGCGGCACGGGCTATATGTGGGGAATCGATGTGGTGGAGCCCGCCAAGGATATTGTGGCGCGCGCGATGGAGCAGGGGCTGCTCATCTGTTCGGCGGGCGAGCACACGCTGCGGTTGCTCCCGCCGCTGGTAATGACGCGCGCCGATCTTTTGCGCGGTCTTGCGATTTTGGAGCAGGTGATCGGGTAGGCCCGATCACCTGCCGGCGACTGCGGTCGCCGGACGTCAGGGGTAGGGACTACCGCAGCTCTACCTTGAGAATCCGCGTGCCGGCGGCGGTGGTGAGGGCGTCGTGTACGACGCCGGCGGTGACGTTCTCCTCGAGATCCACGCCGTATTCGAGCACATGCGTCCCGTCTTTTTCGTGGACGATGTCGCCAAACCGCCAGCGCGAGAAGAGGCCGCCGAAGGCGCCTTCCACGAACGGACGTGCGTTTTCTGGATCGTCGGTGCGGATGCGGAGCAGGGTGGCGTAGCGCACATCGGCCACGTCCGTATCGTCTGCGAGTTCCGGCCCCTGCCGTTTCCGCCGCCGCCACGCGCGGTCGGCGAGCGCCTCGAGCTGTTGCGGCGCGAGGCCCTTGAGGATTTCGTCGTCCACGCGTGCGATGAACATGCCGGTGCGGTTGGCATCTTCGAGGGCGCGGTCGAGCGCTTTTTGAGCGCGGCGCCCTTCGAGCGCGGCGGGAGCCACGCCGAAATCCGTATACCAGAGCGCGACGGCGAGGAGGTTGAATCCCACCGAGAGCACAGCGCCGACGCCGGGATTCACCGCCGCGGCGAGTCCAATACCGGTGGTGATGAGTACATACGCCGCGTCCTTGGTGTCATCCAGCGAGTTGCGAAAGCGAACGGCGGCGACGATACCGCCTAAGCTGAACGCGAGGGCGAGACTGTGCTTCACGAGCACGACGATGCCGGCCACGATAACAGGAAGGACGAGCAGGGTCTGAACCACCGATTGCTGCCACCCCTTCTTCTTGCGGGTCAGCGTGTAGATCCAAGCCACTGGGATCGTGAGGGCCAGGGCGCTGGCCATCGCGACCGCCGTGGGGAGCATCGCCGGGCCGCTGGTTCCCTCGGCGCTTTTTACAATGGCCTTCTTTCCCATTCCCGTCAGCTCACCGAACCCATCGCCTCCAAGGACGCCGAGGCCGCCGACGGACAGGTCGCGGAGGAAGTACATCACCACACCGAGGACCAAGTAATAGACGGTGCAGCGAACAAGGATGTTCGACCAAAGCACCGATTCAGAGAAGGGGCGTCGTGACATAACAGGGAGGGGGGGTGGGGGGACTGTCGGGGCGCCGGCGCAGGAGGTGGCATGCGGAACTTGGCCGCTCGGCGCGAATGGAGCAACTATTGCTGCATCTCTGGCGGCTTCCCCCTCTAGCAAAGCTCCCTGCGCCCTCGCATCGTACAGCGACATTGCCGTCCCTCTCTCTCTTTAGCCGTCGGGGTTCCATGTTGCGCCGCTTTGCATCGCTGGCTCTGGTGTTGGTCAGCGCGAGTCCACTCGCCGCGCAGGCGGCACGATCGAGCACGCCAGCCGACCGTCCGACGCTCGTCGTAATGCTGACCATTGACCAGATGCGCAGCGACTACTTCGATCGATTCAAGGGCCAGCTGACCGGCGGATTGAAGCGATTGTTTGACGGTGGCGCGTTTTTTACTGAGGGCTATCAGGATCACGGCATTACCGAAACCGCGCCAGGGCACGCGAGCACGCTGAGCGGCCGGTTTCCGGTGCACACGGGCATTTCGACGAATCGTGAAGGGGTGAACACGAAGGACGCTCCGTTGGTGGGAGCGCCGGAGCTTGGTGCGTCGCCATTCCGGTTTCAGGGCACTACGCTCGTGGACTGGATGAAGGCGGCAGACCGCACGACGCGTTTTCTCTCGGTGTCACGCAAGGATCGCGGGGCGATTTTGCCAATCGGGTGGTCGCGAGGCCCGGTGTTTTGGTATTCGCCAAGCACGGGCTTGATGACAACAAGCCGCTTTTATGACGACACGTTGCCGACCTGGGTGAATCGGTTCAACGCGCGGCAGATTCCCGAATCGTATGCCGGTAAATCGTGGACGCCGTTGCTTCCTGCCGCATCGTACACTGAGCCAGATAGCGTGCCGGTGGAATCGTTCGGAACGGATTACACGTTTCCGCATACGTTGCCCACTGATCCCCTCGCCGCGGTGACGGCATTCGTGAACTATCCGTGGATGGATGACATGACGATGGCCTTCGCGCTGCAAGGAGTGCGCGAGCTTGGCCTGGGGAGCGACAGCCGCCGGACCGACCTGTTGGCTGTCTCGCTGTCGTCGCTCGATGCGGTGGGGCACAAATACGGGCCGGACTCGAAAGAAGTGCACGATTTCATTCTTCGACTCGACGCCTCGCTCGGGACCTTTCTCGATTCCCTGTTTGCGTTGCGCGACCAGAAACGCATTGTGATCGCGTTGACCGGCGATCATGGGATGAGTCCGTTTCCGCAGTTGAAATCGACCATCGCGGCGAACGGCACGGCGCGGCAGGTGACGCTCGATCCGCAGTGGGCGCAGTTCAAGGCGCAGTTGGTGGCTGCCGGCGTTGATTCCACGGCGGTGGCGTTTGATGGCGGGCTGCTCGAGGTGCTCGACACGGCAGCGTTCCGCAAGGCGAAGGTGAACGTCGAAACAGCCGTCGCGTCGTTTGGCGCCGCCGCCATGATGGTGCAGGGTGTGCAGCGCGCGGACATGATGTCAGCGCTCACCCGTGCGGATACGACGCAGGACCGTATCGCCCGTCGTTGGCTCCACACGCTCGATCCGAAGGGTCCCGTCAAGCTCGTGGTGACGCTGACGCCGTTCAGTTACTGGGCGAACGTGAAGTATGCGACGCATGGTTCGCCGCATGACGACGACGCGCACGTGCCGATCGTGTTTTATGGGAGCGGCATCGCCCCAGGGCGCTACGGGAGTTATTCGCGAGTTGTGGATATTGCTCCGACCTTGGCGACGCTCTTGTCGATCAAGCCGCAACAGACGCTTGACGGCCACGTGCTCACCCAGGCGATTCGTTGATTGTGGAACCATTGGCGCTGTTGGTGTTGACCGTCTCGTGCTGAGCCGGCGCGAGATTATCACCCATCCATCGGATCGTTGATGCCTAAAGCAACTCCCCCAACTATTGAACAGCGTCCGCTCGGTCGCACCGGCCGCGGCACATCCATTCTGGCACTCAGTACGTCGCGTTTGGCCGATGTGGGGCAGGAGGAGGCGACGCGCATTATTCGCGAGGCTATTGATCACGGTGTCAATGTGATTGAGACCGCGTGGGAATATGGCGACGGGCGAACGGAGCGATGGCTCGGCCTCGCGCTCAAGGATGGTTATCGCGAGCGCGTCACCCTGCTGTGGCAATGCTGTGCGCACCAGCGCGATTATAAGACGGCCATGAAGCAGCTCGACGAATCCCTTGTACGGTTGAAGACGAACGCCGTCGATGTCTGGTCATTTCATGAGATGATTTACGATAACGACGTTGAGTGGCTCTACGATCACGGCGGTCTCGATGCCGCACAGGAAGCGCGCGAGCAGGGCAAGGCGCGATGGCTTGCGTTCGGCGGCCACAAGTCGCCGCACATTCACGTGAAGCTGTTACAGCGAGGATTTGCCTGGGATGCGGTGATGATGCCGCTCAATCCATTCGACTCGGGCTTTCGATCGTTTGAGAAGCAGGTGCTTCCGGAAGTGGTGCGCCGTGGCATGGCCGTGATCGGGACGAAGCCGCTGGCAGGTGGCGCGGTTGCGGGCTCGCGCGTGCTAAAGCCGGAGGAATCGTTGCGGTATTGTTTTTCGCTGCCCGTCAGTACGGTGCTGTGCGGTATGGACAGCGCGGCCATATTGCGCAAGAATCTCAAGGCAGCGGCCACGTTTGCGCCGTTTCATGCCGGGGAGATGGATGCGGTGCGTCAGAAGTCGCGCCCCGTGGGCGGGGACGGTCGATTTGAGCGGTACAAAACGACCCAGGAATTCGACGGCGTGTTGGGGCAAACGGCACACGGTTTCAAAAAATAGTTTAGGACGTTGCGGTACGGGCATCTGAGTCCGCAGGGCACTGTCGCGTGGGGCGACCGCGCCCATTCCAACTTCGAGGAGCACCACGTGCGCGCCGTGCATTGGATGGGCAGCATTGTATTGACCGGAATGATCCAGGGCGTGCTCGGTGCTCAGGGGACTCCCGGGTACACGCCAGCGAGTGCCGCACGTGAGCGCGCAGCGGAGCAAGCGGCGATTGCCCGCCCCGATGCGGCGAAAGCGTCGGCGCACTCGAAGGCGATGTCTGACGGTCCGCACGTCAGCGGGACACCCGGTCAGGCGCGCACCCGCGATTATGTCATCGCGCAGATGAAAGCGATGGGGCTCGAGACGGAAGTGCGCACGTATGACGTCTGGATGCCGCATCTATTAGAAGCGCGCGTGTGGCGGGTGTCGCCGCTTCCGGTGGAGTTAAACCTCAAGGAAGGGCCCGTCGCCGGTGATGCGTCGTCCGCAGCGTATCCCGAAACGCCACCGATCAACGGATACGGCGGCGCGGGCGATGTGACGGGCGACGTCGTGTATGTGAACTACGGTCTCATTGAAGACTATCTCACGCTCGATTCCCTTGGCGTGAGCGTGCGCGGGAAGATCGTGATGGCGCGATACGGCCGCAGTTTTCGCGGCATCAAAGCGCGTGAGGCGGAAAAACATGGCGCGGCGGCGCTACTGATCTATTCCGATCCACAGGATGATGGGTTTGTGCGCGGCGACGTGTACCCCGAGGGGCCGATGCGTCCGCCGCAGGGAATTCAGCGCGGCAGCGTGATGAATGGCGACGGAGATCCGAGCACACCCGGCTATGCGAGCCGTCCGGGTGCGGCCCGTATTCCGCTGGCGCAAATGGATGTGCCGCACATCCCGGTGATTCCAATTGGCTACGCGAATGCCGCCGAGTTGATGCAGGGTGTGCGAGGCGCTGCGATTCCTGCCGGTTGGCAGGGCGGAATGTCGTTCCGCTATCACGTGGGTCCCGGCCCCGTGCGCGCGCGTGTGAAGACGGTGACAGACACGGCAACGAAAGCATTCAAGGCGATCTGGGACACCTTTGGGATTATTCGGGGGACGGAGTTTCCTGACGAGATGGTGATCATTGGTTCGCACCGAGATGCGTGGGGCCCGGGTGCGGCAGATAATGTCAGTGGCACGGTGAGCGTGCTCGAGGCGGCACGCGCGGTGTCTGAGCAGATGAAAGCGGGATGGAAACCGCGTCGCACCATTCTCTTTGCGACGTGGGATGCGGAGGAGTGGGGACTGATCGGCAGCACGGAGTATGTGGAGGACGACAGTCTGCGTTTGATGAAGGGCGCCGTGGCGTACTTCAATCAGGATGTGGCGGCGCAGGGCGCTGCATTCGGCGGAGGCGGTTCACCGTCGCTGCGTCAGCTGTTGCGCGATGTCGCGACCACCGTGCCGGCGCCAGATGGTTCTGGCCAGAGTGTCTATGACAAATGGCGTGCCGCGACGCGCCTAGCGGATGGGCAGGAGCCGACGATGGGAGATCCGGGTGGCGGATCGGACTTTGCCGGATTCTATAATCATTTGGGAATTCCGATCGCTGAGTGGGGATTCGGCGGCGGCGGCGGGGTGTATCACTCGCTGTACGACACATACGAATGGATGGAAAAGTTTGGTGATCCCGGGTTCAAGTATCACGCGACCGCTGCCCGGATTGCCGCGGGGATGGTGATGCGCGCCGCCAACGCCGACATATTGCCGTACGACTATGTGGAGTACGCGCGCACGATGCGTCGGTATGTGCCGGCGCTGACGAAGGCTGCGGCTGCGATGCGTATGACGTTGTCGACAGACGGACTCGCCGAGGCTATTGATCGCATGGAGCGTGCGGCACAGTCCTATGCTTCGGCACGGGACGCGGCGCTGCTTCGCGGTGTTGATAACGCCGTGTTGCGGCGCGGCAATGCGGCGCTCCTCCAAGTGGAGCGCGCGATGACGCGTCCGCAGGGGCTCCGAACGCGTCCGTGGTTCCGAAACCTGATTTATGCCGCGGATGAGAACAACGGCTACGCGAATATGGTGTTTCCGTCGGTGAATGAAGCGATTCGTGTGGGAAGCGCGGAAATCGCTCGTCAGGAAATTACCGATCTCGCGTCACGGTTCGATGCGGCGACGTCGGCGATTCTCGCCGCGCGCGCAGCGCTGCAACCGTGATTATTGATTTGCCAGTTCTTTTCCATAACGGTGCTTGACGTTGCGCATCAGCGTGATCGTGGCGACGTACAACTGGCCGGAGGCACTGGCGGCCGTCCTCCGTGCCTTGCGTGAACAGGATGAGGCGCCGCTGGAGGTGCTCATCGCGGACGATGGGTCGCGTGACGACACGCGCGATCTCGTCGAACGAGAAGCGCGGCGGTTCCCAGTGCCCTTGCGACATATTTGGCACGACGACACCGGATTTCGGCTCGCAGCCATCCGCAACAAGGCTATCGCAGCGTCGCAGGGTGACTACGTGGTGCAGCTCGACGGCGACATTCTCGTGCACTCGGCATTTGTGCGCGACCATCGCATGTCGGCGCGCCGTGGGTGGTGGGTGCAGGGGAGTCGCGCGATGATTGGCGAGGCGCAGACGCGTCGCTGTTTGGCAGCGGAGCGTCTTGTGGTGGGACCGTTTTCCGCGGGTATTCACAACCGACTTAATGGCGTGCGCGTGCCAGCCCTGTCGCGATTCGTGCGCGGCGCGTCTGATCCCCACGTTCGAATTCGGGGATGCCACATGGCATTCTGGCGCGATGATCTACTTCGTGTGAACGGATATAATGAGGCGCTGGAAGGGTGGGGGCGAGAGGACAACGAACTGGCGGCTCGGTTGGCCAACGCGGGTGTTCGTCGCCGCAATCTGAAGTTCAGAGCCGTCGCTTGGCATCTGTACCACGCGGAGCGTTCGCAGGCATCGGTGGGACGCAATCAGGGGATTCTCGAGCAGACGCAGCGAGATCGGTTGGTGCGGTGTACGAGAGGGGTGGATCAATACATCGACGCCGCGATCGAGTCGGAGCGTCGCGGTTAGCTCGCGAACGGGAAGGGCGCAGCCGTTGCATCACCACACGGGACGTAGATGATTCAACCGTCGTTGCTGATCTCGACCTATAATTGGCCGACCGCTTTGGCGGCGGTTCTCGCGACGGTGCGCCGTCAGCGGGTGCTGCCGCTGGAAGTGCTCATTGCCGATGACGGGTCGCGTGACGACACCGCGGCTTTGGTGCGTGCGGCCCAGTCCACCTTTCCGGTTCCACTGCGCCACTATTGGCAACCGGATGAGGGCTTTCGGAAAACGCGCATCCTGAACGAAGCGCTCGCTCACGCGGCGGGCGACTATGTCATTCAGGTGGACGGCGACATACTGCTGCATCCGGAATTCGTGGCGTCGCATATGCGGTGTGCGGCGCCCGGGTGGTATCTGCAGGGAAGCCGCGTCATGCTCAGTGAGGCACTGACGGCGCGTTGCATCGCGCAGCAGGAGATTCCTTCGCATCCGGTGTTTGCAGCCGGCGTTCGGAACCGCATCAACGCCATTCACGCGCCATTGCTGGCCGGACTCGTACGCGGACCGCGAGACGCCATTAAGCGAACGCGCGGGTGCAACGTGTCGTTTTGGAAATCGAATCTGTTCGCGGTGAACGGATGGAACGAGGCCTTTGAGGGATGGGGACGTGAAGATCCGGAGCTCGCGGCGCGACTTCAAAATAGTGGTGTTCGCCGGAGGAATCTGAAATTCCTCGCTGTGGCGTTTCACCTCGAGCACCGTCGTGCGTCCGCGGCGGCGGTGGCGGGCCAACACGAGCAATTGCTTGAAACGATTGCGAGCGGACGCCGTGTGTGTGAGCGTGGCGTCGCACAACACCGAGCGCCGTGATGTTCGACCTGACAGCAGCGGTCTCGCCGACGGTGAAAGTACTTGGCGTGTTGACGGCATTCACCGCGGCGACCGTCTGGTGGCGGATTCGCCGTCGCGCCGGTGAGCGTGCAGAACGGGCGTTTGAGGCACGGTTTACGCGCGATGCGGACGGCATCATTGTGGGCGCGGAATCGATTCGGCTCACGGGCACGCGGCACGGGGCGATAGTGTTGCTGCACGGGTACAACGACTCGCCGCAGGCGCTGGCGGGCGTTGCGCGTGAAATGCACGCGCGCGGCTGGAGTGTTCGGGTTCCGCTGCTCCCTGGACACGGTCGCACGTTGCAGGCATTCGCCGCATCACATGCGGAAGAGTGGATCGCCGCGGCGCGTCGTGAACTCCATGAGGCGTTGGCAGAGCACGCGGAGGTGGCCGTTGGCGGCCTGTCGATGGGAGGCGCGATCGCGGTGATTTTGGCGGCGCGTCATCCCAAAGTGAAAGCGATTGTTGGATTCGCCCCATTTCTGCACGCGGCGTGGCCGTTGCGTCTGCTCTCGTTGTTTTCGCCAATCGCGGCGCTCGCCAGTCGGTACATGGCGAGCGGCGGTCAGCATTCCGTGCACGATCGCGTGGCCGCGGCCTCGATGATCTCCTACGGTCGTTCCACGCCTCGGCTACTCGCACAACTTGCCTACGTGCTGCGGTTGGCGCGTCGCGTACTCCCTGACGTGCGACAACCCGTGTTGATGATGCAATCGCGCGAAGACAATCGCATTCCCCCGTCCGCGGCGGAGGAAGCGTTTGCGCGCCTTGGATCGGCGGACAAGACGCTCGTGTGGACGACTGGGGCCGGGCACGTCATCACGGTGGATTTCGGACACGAAGCGCTGGAGCGCCAAGCCGCGGACTGGCTGGAAAGCCGGCTGGCCTAAGCGCGCGCCTGCTCGGTCCTGGTCTCGCCGGGCCGCATAATCCATAAGTATGAAGGGTCACGTCCCTTCGCGTCCCAGGCGGCGCGCGTACGGCGCGGGGGCTCGTCCACCGGCTCATCGGTGAGCACGAAGGTGCCCCAGTGCATCGCAATCATGACGCTGTCGACGCGGCCCGCTACGGTGTCAAACAGCTGCACGGCTTCTTCGGGATCGACGTGCACGGGGCGCATGAACCAGCGCGGATCGTAGGCGCCGATCGGCACGAGCACGACGTCAAACGGACCGTGTTGTTGGCCGATGGCGTCGAACTCTGGGTGATGGCCAGTATCGCCAACAAAATAGATGTGGTGCCGCGCCGTCTTGAGCACCCACCCGCACCAGAGGGTCTGGTTGCGTGACGCCATGGTGCGGCCGGAGAAATGCGCGGCCGGAACTGCCGTAGCGGTTGCTCCGCAGGCGGTCACCGACTGGTGCCAATCGTGTTCGCTCACTTGAGTCACGCCGCGCGCGCGCAGTTGTGCCGCGACGCCGAGCGGTGCGAGCCAGCGTGCATTGGGGTGGCGCGCGGCGAGGGCGCGCACGGTGGCGTCGCAGAAATGGTCGTAGTGGTCGTGCGACTGCAGCACGAGATCGATGCGCGGCAGTGCATCGAGTGAAAGCCCCGGTGGCACGAGGCGCCGCGGTCCTGCCCACGAGACAGGGGACGCGCGATCACCCCAGACGGGGTCGGTGAGAATGTTCAGCCCGTCCACTTGTATGAGAAAGCTCGAGTGTCCGATCCAGGTGACGTGGCAGTCGCCTGTGCCGGCCGCTGGGTGCCGGACATCCGCGCTCGCCAAGGCCGGCGCGGTTCCAGTCGCCGAAAAGCCCAGCCGCCCGCGGAGCAGCCGCTGGAACATCCAGCGCAGCATGGATCCGAGCCCCCGAATGGGCGGCCCTGGCCATGGGTTTCGAAATCCACGCGGTGCCGCATGGTGTGCTGGGCGGTCGAGCGGCGAGGTCATGCGTAGAAAATAGCGCGGTGGCCGGGTTCAGGACGGCGGCGAGGAGTGGCTGTGGCTCAGCCACGGAACTACTTTTCTGCATCGGCTCGGCGGCTACTGCACTCCGGGCCGTCTGTCGTTTGTGAGACGGTGTGTGGCGATGTTTCCTTTCCGTTTTGGTGCGCACGGCCTCCGTGCGAGAGGGTTCGGTTTCAATGGCGACGATCACCTGCGCGCGGTGTGGCAAAGAGAAGGATGCATTCGACCGAGCGCCCTTTCCCGGCGCGATCGGCGCGCGCGTGCTCGAGGGCACCTGCCGCGAGTGCTGGGGCGCGTGGTTACAGCAGCAGACCATGTTGATCAACCACTACGGGCTCAACGTCATGGATCCTCAGGCGCGACAGTTTCTGACGCGCAACATGGATGCCTTTTTATTCAAGGCGGGCGCTGCGGACGACGTCGATACGACCAAACAGGGTACGATTCAGTACTGACGTTGCGCGGCCGACGCATCGCCGCCACCGTACGGAATATCGACGCGACGAATTGGCAGAGTGCTGGCGTCGTGACAGTGGCTTGACAATAGTTTCACCGAGCTACTAATTGCGCGCGCGATGCGTACCCACACAAAATCTTCCACGCGCGGTGCTCAGCCCGCTTCGGTGAGCCTCGATCTGGTCATTTGTGCTCCAGCGGGCCGACAACTGTCGGTGTTGCTGGTGCCGAGTGCCGACGGGTCGCGCGAAAAATGGACGCTACCGTGGGGATGGTCGGTGGCCGGGGTGCAGCCGGATGACGGCGCCCTGAAAATCGCCACCACCGCTCTGGGCGCAAAGCCGTCGTGGATCACGCAGGTGGTCGCGACCGGTGATGAAAAGCGTCACCCAGCGGGCGCGTCGATTTCTGTGGGCTATGTGGCGGTGACGGCTGCGCGCGAGCGTGGCCTTGGTGAGGGCGCGGTCTGGTTTCCGAGCCAGCACTTGCCGCCGATGGCACCCCGTCACGTGGCGTTGGTTGCCGCCGCCGCCGAGGCGCTCCGCGTCCGACTCGACACGGCCCCGATCGCCTTCCGGCTCTTGCCGCCGACCTTCACGCTTTCTGAGTTGCAGGACGTGTATGAGTTGCTGCTCGGTCGGCCTGTTCATAAGGCCAGTTTTCGGCGTTCACTGCAGGCCGTATGGCTCGTGGAGCCCACCGACGAATGGCGCAGTGAAGGACGGGGCCGTCCCGCGCAGCTGTTTCGCTATGCGCCGCGGAAGCGCCGCGGGAACCGTCGCGGGGTTCGGTTCGACCTCATGGGCTGAGTAGCTGGTCGAAGTTAGAAGCTCCCCCCCCCGTACAATCCGCGTGGTGCTCGGCGGACATGCGTTCGTGGCGCTGCGATCGATTCGCCGTCAGTTGGTTTTGGAGACATTATGGCTGCAACTGTCAGGCCGGAATCGGATTCACTACGGCGCCGACTCATGCCGGTGCTTTTTGTGGGCGTCTTCATGGCCGCGCTGGATACAGCCGTGGTCGGCCCTGCCATTCCGGTCCTTCGCGCCACCTTTGGCGTGGACAACCGCGAAGTGGGGTTGGTCATGAGTGTCTTTGTGCTGTTTTCGCTCTGCAGCACGGCGCTGATGGCCAGCCTGAGCGATCGCTACGGTCGTCGTTCGGTGTTTTTGGCGAGCGTGAGCATTTTTGCCATCGGATCACTGCTAATTGCCGCGTCGCCGAGTTTTTGGATGATCCTTGTGAGCCGCGCCATCCAGGGCATTGGCGCGGGCGGCATTACGCCGACGGCCAGCGCTGTGGTGGGTGATGTATTTCCGCCGCTGGAGCGCGGCCGTGCGCTGGGTTTGATTGGCGCCACGCACGGCATGGCCTTTGTGCTCGGACCACCGTTAGCCTCTGTGTTGATGGTGGTGCTGAGCTGGCACTGGATCTTTTTGCTCAATCTTCCCATCGCGGCGCTCGTGCTGTATCTCGGCGCGCGCGCGTTGCCGACGCATCAGTCTGCAGGGGTGCAACCTCCGCTGGATATGACGGGTATCGTTGTCACGTTTTCGGCCTTGAGCGCCTTGGTGCTGGGGATTACCCGCGTGCTAGATCGCCTCGCGGGCGTGACGCTATGGCCGTGGCTGTTTGGCGCGGTTGCCCTGCTGCTTGTGCTGCTCGTGGTGATCGAACGTCGAGCGCAACAGCCACTGATTCCGATGTTATTGCTCGCGAACCGGCAGTTGGCGACGGTGTATCTGCTTGCGATGGGTGCCGGCGTGGGGATGGGAAGCGTGATGTTTCTGACCTCCATCGCCACGCAAGCGTACGGTGTGACGGTGAAGCATGCGGGGTTTGTACTGTTACCCCTCGTGGTGTGTTCGATGGTGGGCTCGATTGGTGCGGGGAGACTCTTGAACCGCGTTGGGGCGAAGGGCCTCCTCGTGATCGGTTTTGCGATGCTCGCCGTTGGGTACGGCGGTTCAGCGATCATGGCCTATGGTTTGGCGCTGTTTCTTGTGGCGTCGATGCCCGTTGGGTTGGGAATCGGAATTGTCGTGGGCGGCTCGTTGCGCGCGATCGCGTTGGAGGAAGCACCGGCGAGCGTCCGCGCATCGGCGCAGGGGCTCATCAATATTTCCACCGCCATCGGGACGCTCTTCGCGGCGGCGGCGATCGGCGCGATTGCAGATTTGCGCGGTGGTAGCGCGGCCGGCTTTGGCTTTGCGTATCTGATGGTGGCCGTGCTGATGGTGCTGACGTCGCTCGGGACGTTCGGCTTGCGCGGCGGTCCAGCCGCGCACGCGGCCGCGTAACGCACCTGGCACCACGCGCGTGGCACAACGCGCGTGGCATAACGCGCGTGGTGCGGACGGCTACTTGATGATCATGACCCAGAGCGAGTAAAAAAGCGGAACGGCAGCGAGCCAGCCGAGCGCATTCCACCGGCGAAAGTATCGCTGGATGTCGAGTGGGTTTTCCGTACGTTCGAGGCGGAGTTGATCTGGGATGAGCCATCCGAGCCAGATGACGGCGCTCACGCCCATTGCGACGATCCCGCGGACGAGCCACGCGTTCTGCAGCACCGGCATGGAGCTCATCAGGATCATCGCGATGCCGGTGCCCGAAATCAGCAGGCTGCCGCCGAAAGTGAACAGCAGGTCCGCCCACAGAATCGCTTTGGCGATCGGCTTGAACATGCCGCCGGTGGTGCGGACGTGCCGGTACATGAACGCGGCCCAAAAGCCGGTGACGGTAACATTGCCGAGCATCAGGACGCCACCTGCGACGTGGAGTGCCTTGAGGGCGGAGTACAGATTCATGCCTGTTACCGATGTGGTGGGTGAAGGCGGTGCCTGTTCGGCCGATCGGGTGATGCCGCTGTGCGCTGACGCGGAATCTATGATGCAGACGCTCGGCTGCGGCAGGGCGCCCCTCCCTCGCCTAACATACTGGGCGCATACTGGGCGCATACTGGGCGCCCGATGGGCGCATACCGGCGCCGGACCCACCGTGGCGATGCGACGCCCCTTGACGGTGTCTCGTATTAGTTGCAATATGTACATAACGTCAAAAGGAGATGCGGTTGCTCGCTTACCTCGACGCACTGGTGGCTGCGGTACGCGCCCGTGATGCCGCGGAGATCACGCGGCTCTTGGCGCACCCGTTGGCACGGATGCTGTCGCGTGAAGTGGCCGCGGAGGCTCGTGCGGCAGTGATCGCGACGCCAGCACTCGCGCCGCTCCGGCTGTTGCAGCTCCGCCATCAGACGGCCATGCTCCTCGGCGCATCATCAACCGATGCATCCGTGGATGCCCGTTCGGCGGTGGTGCCGCCCTCTGCCGCGCGCACGGCGGATCGTCGCGCACCCGCGCGCCACCAAATGGAGCTGCCGCTCTCCGCGTAGTCTCGAGGTCAAAGACGAGAGGCCCCAATCCACAGGATCGGGGCCGCTCGTCTTTTTTGGATAGCCAACACCCAGGTGCGCTCACCGGATTCGGCGACCCTCGCTTAACGGAAGCAGGGCTATGGGCGCTCGCGAGTCCGCGCCGCGTCCACTTCTGGAAGCGGGCTAGTTTGGTACGACTCGCGTGGAAACACTACGGACGAACGGGACCTCGGGGAGAGGTCAGGCGGCGCCGGCGATATACCTGGCGAAACGACCGCAGTTGCTGCACTTGAGCGTAACCTGACAGCGCGGCGGCGGCGGGAAATCACCCGGATCGCGCTCGATTGAGCCGGCGCACGACGGGCAAGAAAGCGCCCCCCCGTTACGATCGTTAGCGATAAGATTCAGGGCCTGAGCCGGGTTGTAGGAGGCCGGACGGGGCTTTCGCATTCAATCTCCAGAGCGGGTACACCAAGGCGGGCCGATGGACCGGGCGCCGGTATGTTCGTATGCCTGTAAACTAATCGGCTCTGCCCCAAACTCGAAGGGGCAGAGCCGATATTTTGACTGAATTCGACCAGTAATTACGTAAAAACTGCCTCTGTAACGATTCTAGACGGCGGCGATCGGGAGGGAGCGGATGCGCTTCTGCCATTCCGCTGGCCCGCTCTCGTGGACATTCTGACCCGTGGCGTCGACCGCCACCGTGACGGGCATGTCCTCGACCGTGAACTCGTAGATCGCCTCCATACCGAGTTCCTCAAACGCTACGCAGCGGGAGGCGCGGATGGCCTTGGCGACGAGATAGGCCGCGCCACCGATCGCCATGAGGTAAGCGACTTTGTGTTTACGGATGGCTTCGAGTCCGGCGGGGCCACGTTCGGCTTTGCCGATCATGGAAATGAGGCCCGTTTTTTCGAGCATCATTTCGGTGAATTTGTCCATGCGCGTGGCGGTGGTCGGGCCGGCGGGGCCCACGACTTCGTCGCGCACGGGATCGACGGGGCCGACGTAGTAGATCACGCGATTCGTAAAATCCACGCCGGGCGGAAGGCCCTGACCGCTCGCGTAGAGATCGGCGATGCGTTTGTGCGCGGCGTCGCGGCCTGTGAGCAGCTTACCGTTGAGCAGCAGACGATCGCCCGCTTTCCAGCTTTGTACTTCAGCGGGCGTGAGGGTGTCGAGATTGACGTGTTTGGCGTTGCGATCGGGGTGCCAGGTGACGTTGGGCCAGTCGCTGAGTTTTGGCGTGGGTAAGTGTGCGACGCCGGAACCGTCGAGCGTAAAGTGCGCGTGGCGCGTGGCGGCGCAGTTGGGAATCATCGCCACGGGTTTCGACGCCGCGTGCGTGGGGTAGTCGAGAATTTTGACGTCGAGCACGGTGGACAGACCACCGAGTCCCTGCGCGCCGATGCCGAGCGCGTTGACTTTGTCGAAGAGTTCAATGCGCAGTTCTTCGATTTTGTTCTGCGGCCCACGCGCTTTGAGTTGCGTCATGTCGATGTGGCCCATGAGCGACTCCTTGGCGAGGAGCATCGCTTTTTCTGCGGAGCCACCAATGCCAATGCCCAGCATACCGGGCGGACACCATCCGGCGCCCATGAGCGGAACGGTCTTGAGCACCCAGTCCACGATGGAGTCGCTGGGGTTGAGCATCACGAATTTCGTCTTGTTCTCGGAGCCGCCGCCTTTGGCGGCGACGTTGACTTCAACGGTGTTGCCCGGCACCAACTCGTAGTGAATGACCGCGGGGGTGTTGTCTTTGGTGTTCTTGCGGCCGAAGGCCGGATCGGCGACGATGGAGGCGCGCAAGACGTTGTCGGGCTGCAGATAGGCGCGGCGCACGCCTTCGTTGATCATGTCGGTGACGGACATCGTGCCTTGCCACTGCACATTCATGCCGACCTTCAGGAAAACCACGACGATGCCGGTGTCTTGGCAAATCGGGCGGTGTCCCTCGGCGCACATGCGCGAGTTGGTGAGGATTTGCGCGATGGCATCTTTGGCCGCCGGCGATTGTTCCTGTTCGTACGCGTCACCGAGCGCCTTGATGTAGTCGACGGGGTGGAAGTACGAGATGTGCTGCAGGGCGTCCTGCACGGACTGAATGAGGTCGTCTTGTTTGATGACAGTCATTGGGGTCGGGTAGAGACAAAAGGAAATCTAGTCGTGCTCTCGCGGTTGGGATGTCTCTGGGGATCGGAACACAAGCCCAGTTCAGTTACGGTCGACACCGTGGCCGGAGAATGACGCCGCCCAAGGGTCGGCACGACCCTAACCCCAATACCAGGTGCCTGTCGCGACGGTACATTAACTGATTGTCCGAACATGAATCGGCTTGCCGTTCGTGCTCTCAGTCCAGCGTACCGAATCACGCTGGGCGCGACCTGCGCTTTGAGGACGTGATGAAGCTGCTGCATATGATGCGGTTGTGGGTAGAAGCCCTGTGTGCCGCGCACTGGCCGTCCGTCTACCACGCCATACTCCGGTTGTGGGGCAGATCAAACGGCATGAAGGTGTTGCAGGTGGCGCTCGTGCGCAGCGGCGACGTTGTGCTCGACGTGGGAGCGAATCGCGGCATCTTCACGGCGCTGCTCTCGAACCTCGTGGGCGCGAATGGACGGGTGCACGCCTTTGAACCATCGCCCACGACCTGTCAGTTGCTACACCAATCGCTTGCGGAACGCGCGCGCCTCCCGGGCAATGTGGTCATCAACCAATCCGCCGTCGGCGACGAACATGGCGTGACCACGCTGTACACGCCACACGAAGACCATGGTCAGGCATCGCTCCGGACGCACGATGCGGGATCGTGGTCGGCAGACGTGGCGGTCGGCGCGCTCCAATGTCCCATTACGACGCTTGATTCGTATGTGGATTCCCAGCGACTCACGCGTGTGGATATCGTGAAGATGGATGTTGAAGGAGCTGAGTTGCTCGCGCTGCGCGGATTCGCCGCGGGTCTCCGCCGCTTTCACCCAGTCGTGATCTGCGAACTGTGTGGGGCTTGGACTCACGCGTTTGACTATGCGCCAACCGCAGTCATCGCTCTGCTGCGAGAAGCAGGGTACGACACATTCTACCTGGTGACTGATGGTGGCGACCTCCGGCACCTCACAGATCCCGTCGAGTTGAACGACGGTGCATCGCACGACATTGTGGCCGCCGTGAACGCGGCACATTCGGATCGACTGCGGCGCGCGTTGAGCGCCAGTGAACGCAGTTAGCCGTCAGGATACGGGACCGATGTTAGGATTCGTGCAGCGCAACACTCCGAGGTAACTGCCGTGGGCTGGAAGGGAACGCTCGTCGAAGGACCGCTGGCGATCACGAGTCGCCTCGCGGCATCATGGGGCCCACTTCCCTCGATGCCACGGGAAATTCTTGTGATTCGTCCGAACGACCTCGGCGATCTCCACACGACCACGCCCGTGTTTGACGCCTTACGTCGACGATTTCCCACGAGTCGTATCGTCGCGGCCGTCGGATCGTGGGGAATTCCGATTCTCGCCCATAATCCGAACATCGACGAAGTGGTCGCGCTCGACGCGCCGTGGAACAATAAGTTCGTCGCGGACCAGTCGTGGGGAGCCGTCGCGAAATTTCTCTTCCGGTCGGAGCAGGTCGCATCGCTTCGTCGCCGCGGCGGCTTTGATGTGGGGATCGACGTCCTCGGCAGTCATGTCGGGGCGCTGCTGATGATGCGGCTCGGCGTTCGATATCGAGTCGGCGTACGCGGATACCGCGGCGGATGGACGGCCTGTCAGCAATACGTGCGGTTCTCTGAGCGCGTGCACGTGGCTCGTGCGGCGCTCGATCAAGTGGCACTGCTGGGCGCGACAGAACTTCCCTTGGCGCGGCCCCAACTGTTTTTGACGGATACTGAGCGACAGAGCGCTGAGCGGTTGTGGGGCGCGCGCCGATCGGGTGCCGTGCGCTTGCTCGTGGGTTGTGGCGGCGGATTGGCGAGCAAGTGTTGGCCAACGGAACAGATGGCCGCCGCGCTTCAGCGACTCACGCGTGCGGAGCTCGGCGACCGCCGTTTCGAGGTGCTACTCGTGGGTGGCGAAGCGGATCGCGCGCGCGGCATTGAGATTGTCGCCATGACCAATGGAGCGGTCCGCTCGGTGTGCGGCGACACACCGCTCCGCACCACGTTCGCGCTTTGCGAAAGCGCCGATGCCGTGCTGACGAATCCGAGTATGCTGTCCCACACGGCCGCTGCGTTCACACGTCCGACGATTGTGGTGCTCGGCGGCATGCATCAAGACGCGAAAGCGTACGACACGTTGTGGGGCTATCCGTCGCCGTACCGGAGCATTGGACCGGTGACCGCCGCGGAGCAGCAGAGCGGATGGCCGGATGCGGCGACCGTGGCGGCGGCGGTGCTGGCGCAGGTGAGCTGACCGTCATTAGGCGCTGCGGCGAGCGCCGAGTGTACGACGTCAGTTTTGCGCGACGGCGCCCGGCGTGCCGTGCGCGATCAATCGCTTGATAGACGCGATGCCCAAGAATGGGCCGATGGCGAGAAAGGCGAACACCCACGGCCATCCCGCACCGCGGACGATCATCGGGACGATCTGCACGCTGAGCGTGGTGAGCAGAAAGCCAAGTGAGATTTGCAGGGTGAGCGCCGTACCGACCGCGTGCGCGGGAACGCTCTCGGTGACGAGTACGCTGAACTGCGCGCTGTCGGCAATGATGAAGAACCCCCAGACCAGCGCCAGCGGTGCGAGCAGCCAGAGCGACCGGCCGAAGGCGAATCCGACGAGCGCGCAACAGGTGCCACTCACCAACAGTGCGCGTGTGACAAGGGTAGTACGTCCGATGCGATCGGCGACTAATCCACCCCAGACGCAACCGGCGCCGCCAACCGCAATGACACTGAATGAGAGTACCGACACAAATGGTGAGGCGGGTGCGGTAAGCGAGTGCGCGTCACCCGCGACGCTCGCTGCCACGAACGCGGGAATCCACGTCCAGTAGGAATACAGTTCGGCCATGTGCCCCAAATAACCACCCGTCGCCAATCGCCAACGGCGAGACCGCACCACATCGCCGGTCAGCGACCACGAGAACGGACGATTGGGAAATGCATGTGGCCCGTCGCGGTACGTTGCCAGCACCACAAGCGCGGCGAGCACCGCGCTGAGCGACGCCGCAAGCGAAACTGTTCGCACGCCAACGTCTGGAAACACATGGACGAGGTAGGGTCCGGCTTTTCCAACGGTTAGTGCGCCCACGATTGTACCCACGGCGAGTCCGCGCTGTGCTCGGAACCAGGTAGCGGCCATCTTCAGTGCGGGCGGGTACACCCCCGCTAAACACAAGCCGCATGCAAAACGACTGGCGAGCATGGACGGATACGATACGTCGAGCATCATAGGCAGATTGGCCACAGCTCCGAGCACCGCTGCCGATGCAAACAGCGTGCGTGCGGCGACGATGTCGGAAATATTCAGGAGCGCCGAGAGGGCCGTGCCAACGACAAAGCCAGATTGCACGGCGGTGGTCAGAGCCGCGACCTGCCCACCGGATAATCCAAAGCGTAGTTGCAGTTGCGGTGCGACGGCGCTCCCAACAAACCAGAGCGACATGCCCAACAATTCCGCGATGGACAGAAAGGCCAGCATGCGCCAGCGCGCCGGCAGGTCATCGGTGCTTGCAGTCGCCGCGGCTTCGTTTGTGCGGCTACCGCTCATCTTGGAGTGGCGAGTGTTGCGCGTACTTCCCGCCGCCACTGTCTCCAGTACCGGAGCATTGTTGCCAGCTCGACCACCATCGAGACCGCAGCACTCGCGCCATCCGCGCTTAACGGCGCGCGCGCAATCGCGTGCAGTCGTCCCCGAACCACGGCGCGCAAATTCCCAAGCAGTGTGTGGGGCTGCTGATGAATAGCCGAAAACAACATGTGCGCCGCATGCCACGGCGCGGTCTCCGCTCCCCAACGCTCGCGGCGCGGCGGGTGATCGACGATGGCGAGTGGTGCGAAGCGCCACGGTAGCTTGGCGGCAAAGACCCGTACCCGAAGGTCGGCGTCTTCCATGTGCGGCACGGGATAGCGTTCGTCGAATCCGCCAACGGAATCAAATGCATCGCGACGGATCGCGAGATTCGACGTCCACCAGCGGCCACCGAGTTCATTCACTGGCGCGTGTTCGCGGGGCGACCGTACCCCAACGCGGCACACGGTTCGGCCCTCCACAGCACTCACGCCATCACTGGCGGCGAGGAGTTGCTCGAGCCAATCGCGATCGGGAAGGGTGTCGTCGTCGGTGAAGGCAAGCCATTCGCCGCGTGAGGCGCGAACGCCGGCGTTGCGGTTGGCGGCCGGGCCGCGGCGTGGGCCCGCCGTGTAGTGCGCCCAGGGGAACCGCGCCTGCAGCATGGTGCGCGTGTCGTCGGTGTGGCCGTCGTCGGCAACGATGACTTCGTAGTGCGTCGCGTCGAGCGTTTGCTGGCCAGGGGCGAGCCGTTCTAAGCAGGAGCCAAGCGATTCCAGCCGATGCCGTGTGGGAATAACGACCGAAATGCGAGGCGCAGGCGCTGCGGTCGGATCAACCATTGAGCGGATCGTTCCACCCATGGCTGCGCCGCCACACTTTCCGGTCGAGGCGCCACGCTTTCTTCACTGAAAATTCCTCACTCCCCGGAAACAGCTCCGCGTCATCCATCGCGTCGTTGAAGTTGTTGCCGTTGGCCGACATTTGATCGGCCCAGTGCAGCAACTCCGCCTCGAGTGTCATGGGGCGCACGGCGGCGCCGTACTCGGGCTGTCCGTGGTGCGACTGAATAAAGTGGTGCAGTTCCGTTTCCTGTGCGTCGGTGAGCGTACCCACGGGGAGCGCACGCAGGCGGCGATCGAGCATCAGGGAGCCGAGGACGATGTGCTGCAGGAGGAGCCCCTGCTGCGTGTAGTCGAAGCCACCGGCGCCAATGGAATACGTTTCCACTTTACCGATGTCGTGCAGGAGCGCGCCGACGGTGACGAGGTCGACGTTGCCACCCATGGTTTGCGCGGCGGTCCGTGCCATTGCTGCCACTTCAACCACGTGCTCCAGCAGTCCACCGACCAGTGCATGGTGTCCGCGCGGTGCGCCGGGCGCGCGCTCAAAGCGTGCGCGAAAGGTGTCATCGGCAAAGAAACAGTCGACGGCCGTGCGGAGTGCCTTTGATTTGATCGCGGCGCGCCAGCTATCGATGTCGTGCCAGAGTTTGGCGGGGTCCTGCTTGATGCGCGGCAGAAAAGCGTCGGTGTTCACCGCGGACGGCGCGACCACGCGCACTGAGGTCAGCTTGATCTGCCGACGTCCCTGATAGTTCTCAATCGCGCCAATGACCTGCACCACCGAACCTGATTTCACGCCGTCGAGGAGCGGGAGTTGCTCCTTCCAGACATTGGCGCCAATGGTGCCGGTGGCGTTTCCCATTTGCAATGCGGCGAAGGGGTCGCCGTTCTTGGTGGTTTTGTCCTCGCGCACACGCACCATCAACTCGTGCTGTACACGATCGCCTTCGCGCAGGGCGGGGATGTCGAGAATGCTCATCGGGTCACGAAGGCGATGGGGGTGTAGTGGTGCCGGTGTGTGCTCAGGGCTTCCAGTCGGCGATGAACAGATTGGTCTCGTGTTCCTTCGTCGCGTGGCGGTTGGAGGCCCAGATGATTTTCTTGCCGTTGGGGCTGAACATCGGGAAGCCGTCAAACTCTTCGTTGGTCGTGATCTGCTCCAGGCCGGAGCCGTCGAGGTTGACCATAAACAGATCGAAGTTGCGGCTCTTGGGATTCTTGTAGTTGGACGAGAAGATGAGCTTCTTGCCGTCGATTGACCACGACGGCCCAAAGCTCGCGCCGCCCAAGTTCGTGACCTGATGATTGTTGCTGCCGTCGGCGTTCATGATGAACAGATCCATCTTGTTCGGCCGGATCATGCGCTGCTTGAGCAGATCGCGATAATCCTTCAACTCCAACGAATCGGTGGGGTGATACGCGCGATACACAATCTGCTTACCGTCGGGCGACCACCACGGGCCGCCGTCATAGCCCGGAAGGGTGGTCAGCTGTTTCACGTTGGTGCCGTCGACGTTCATCGTGTAGATGTCGAGGTCGCCGCCCTTGAGTGACGTGAACACAATGCGCTTGCCGTCCGGGGAGAGCACCCCTTCGGCGGTGTACGTGTCGTAGTTCGTGAGGCGCTTGAGCCCCGTACCGTCGCGATTGACCGTGAAAATGTCGAACGGGTCAATGCCCCACACGTAGCCTTTGGAATAATCCGGCGACGGCGGGCAGAGTGAATCGGCGGCGTGCGACGACCCAAAGAAGAGGCGCTTGCCGTCGTTGAGGAACCAGCCGCAGGTCGTCTTGCCGGCGAGCGGCGAAACGCGCTTGAGACCCGTGCCGTCGGTCTTCATCACGTACTGCAAGTCGCAGGCGTGCCCGTTCTTTTCCGGCGTGCCCTGAAAAGTGATCCACTGACCGTCGCGCGAGAAATACGCCTCGGCGTTCGTGCCGCCGTTGGTCAGCTGCTTGATGTTGGCGAAATGCCGCTCTTCGCCCGCGTCAGCTGTGCGGGCAATGGAAGTCTGAGCGTACAGCGCGGTCGCCGAGCAGAGCAGGGCGACCGCGAGGGAAGTGCGACGGATCATGGGAGGATGCGGCAAGGGTTACGGGTTGGCTTTCTTCGTGGCTGGGGCCGGCGTGTTGCCCGCGAGTGCGAGGAGTTCGCGCGTGGTCGGCCCCTTCTTGAGGAACTCGAGCGCGCGGAGCAACTGCCGGTCTTCGTGCAAGTCACGACGCTTGGCGGTGCTGTCGCCAAACGCGATGCTCGAAATCTTGCTGTCGAGCGTGCGATCGATGTACCGAATTCCCGCCGCCCAGTCCTTTTTGTCGATGACGAGGCCGCGCTTGACGAGTCGCTGATAGAACTCTTCACGCATTTCCGGCGTGAGCGTGAAGTCGGACTTCACGTTGGCCTTCTGTTCGAAGGCGTAGTCGTAGAGCGCGAGGTACGCATCCTGCTGCTTGGAGAGCAGGGCGCGCGAGAGCTTCTGCTCGACCGTCGGAAGCGTATCGTATGGGACGATCACGTCGGGCGTGATGGCGCCACCGCCGTACACCACGCGACCCCCATCGGACTTGAACTTGGGGCGCGCCTTTCGTGCGGAGTCGCTTTCCATTGAATCCGGATGCGATTCCACGAGCGAGCCGTCGTCGAGCAGCTTGCGGTCCTTCTGAATCGAACGGCCGCTCGGCGTATACCACTTGGCGGTCGTGAGTTTGATGGCGTAGCCGCCGTCGAGGCGATACATCGACTGCACGAGTCCCTTACCGAACGAGGTCGTGCCGATGATGAGGGCGCGATCGTGATCCTGTAGCGCGCCAGCGACGATTTCCGATGCCGACGCCGTGTAGCCGTCAGTGAGAATGACGATCGGCAGGGTCGGCACCATCGGGCTCGCCGTCGTGACGTGCACCTGATCCGGTTCCCCGCGCCCGCGCACCGCGACGATCTCCTTGCCCTTGGGCAGGAAGATGTTGCTCATCGTGATGGCTTGCTCGAGATAGCCACCCGGATTTCCGCGCAAGTCGAGAATGATCGACTTGGCACCTTCGCCCACGAGGCGCTGGAGATTCTGCGCCACTTCTTCGGATGCGGTTTCGCTGTAGCCCGTGACGGGGATGTACGCCGCCTTCCCTTCGAGCATCATCGCATACGGCACCGCCGGAATGCGCACGACACGCCGCGTGAACTGCACGGCGAAGACTTCACTGTTTCCGGGGCGCGAAAAACGCGCGGTGACTTTTGTGCCCGGCGGGCCCTTGAGTTTGCTCGAAACCTGTTCGGTCTTCCAGCCACGCGTGCTTTGCGAGTCGACGCCGACGATGCGATCGCCGATGCGAATGCCCGCTTCTTCAGCCGGTGTGTGCGGAAACACTTTGGAGATGACGATGTTGCCATCTTGCGGCTCGATCTGCATCCCCACGCCGGCGTAGAATCCGCCGGTCGTCTGGTTGAAGGCCTCAAGCTGCTTGGGCGAATACAGTTCGGCGTACGGATCCTTCAATTCGGCGACAAGACCGCGGGCTGCTTTTTCGTACAGCGACCCCACTTCGATCGAGTCAACGAACTTGTCGTTGATCAGCGAGAGCACCTGACTAAACAGGCGCTCGCCCGACTGAGCCGTCCGCTCCTGGATGGCAAAAGCGCCCCCCACGAGAGGGACGAGAAGGAGGCAGAGAAGCGCCGCTTTGCGGGAGGGGGACGTCATAGGAATAACCGACCGACTCTATAAGGGAACAGGAGAATACCCTGTCTCTACGCTCCACGCAAAGGAACGTTCCGAGACAGTATAGTTGTGAAATTTCGGCGGAAAACGTGATAACTCTCTACGCCGCAACGACCTAGCCGTTTAACTCGCCTTCGCGCCGAGTTGATAATTTACCCTCCAGGCGCGCCCTTCCTGTACAAACTGTGCTTCGCGAAGCAATCCCGCTGCCACGAGCATCTCGTGTGCCGGTTGTAGGACGCGCTGGAGATGCGACGGAAACCGTTGAATCAACGGTACCTGATTCGCAAGTTCGTCCAGGTCCACGTCCCAGGAATTGCCGACCGTCACACGGACGCCCTCAAGTAGCCGATAGATGCGGCGTGCGACCGGTGAGTTCAGTGCGAAATAGCGTGGTGCGATGAGTGTCGTGGTGTGACCTGCCGAGATGTTGGCGCGCAACACCGAGGCAATCACCACGCGTGCGTCGCCGGGCTCGTTATTAGTGAGTGTCGAGAAAAGCGCGAGCTGATCGCGATCCGTCTGTCGGCGGCGGTCAATCTGTACGGTGGAGAGCACCGTGAACTGCGACTGCAACTTGGTGCCGCTCACGGCGTCGTCGTACGCGCCGTCACTCTCGAGCGTGGTGCGGTGAAGCCGCGTGAGGGCCGCGCGTAGCTGTTCATACGTGCGGCCATCCACGCGGCGGCCCATCGAGCGGAGGAAGGCGTGCAGGGTAAAACTCACGGCGCCGTCCGACGGGGCTCCGGCTTCTTGATACCGACGCAGGAGTTCGACATACACATCCTGATCGAACGTTCCCGGCAGGCGCTCGCCCGGCGCTGGAAGTACGCGCCACCGAGCGCCCGAGGATGTGGTAAAGTCGATGGCGCCGTCCTCGGCGGAATCGCTCAGTCGAAACAGTGGAAGTAATTCGAGCGAGCGGTCGAGGAGAACGAGGCGAGCGAGCTGGCGCCGCGCGGTGGCCATCATGCGCTCGTGATGACTAGGGGATGGACCCTATTCACGACGGCGTCACCTGACGTCCTCGCGCCCCAGCGCGGCACGGACCGACTCACGCATTGCCACCACCGCGTCGTCGCGTGCGGCGGCGACATCGTCGCGCACGTGTAGTTCGACACCATCTGCCACCGGAATGCGACGCCAGCTTACGGTGCGCTCGTCGTCGTGCGGGACCACTTCTTCGGCACCGCCATCCAGTGCGCGGGCGAGCGACTGTGCCACTCGTTTTTCGAGCAAGTCGCCGCTGAGGCCTGCCATCTCGATTTTAATTGCCTCGAGGGCATGGCCTTCGCGCTGTCGGACCTTGATGGCGAGGAGTTGGAGCAGGTGACGGTACAGATACGTTGCCGCCGTTCCTTTTCCCTGCGGATGGTCAATCAGTCCGTTGGCGACATAAAAGCGTACCGCACGCGCGCTCGGCGCGGCCCGTGCCGAGGCGTTAGTGGGTCGCATACCAGCTGCGTCCACAAGCGCCGTGGCGTGCGCCGCTAGTCCGCGGGCATTCCACGGAGCGTGCCGCGCGTGAGCGCGGAGCAGGGCGACGGGCGATTCAGCCATTGACCAACAATAACGCTCGTGGAGGCAAACTTCGAGCGAACGGCCATCTCGACTTAAAACGCGCACGGCGGGGTGCAGTGCTTGCACCCCGCCGTGCGCTATTCAAGATGAAGTACCGGATGTCGGCTACTTCTTGGGCTTGGCTTTCTTGACCGCCTTCTTGGGGGCGGGCTTTTTGGCCTTAACGGCCTTCTTTGGGGCCGGCTTTTTGGCTTTGACGGCCTTTTTGGGGGCGACCTTCTTTTTGGCCTTGGCTACGGGCTTCGCCGCCTTTTTTGCCTTGACTACTTTCTTGGCTTTGGCTGCCGGCTTCTTCGCTGCCGGCTTGGCCTTTGCGACGGGCTTGGCCTTTGCTACTGGCTTCGCCGGCTTTTTAGCGACGGCTTTGGCTTTTGCCGCCGGCTTCGCCGCTGCTTTTGCAACTGGTTTGGCCGCTGGTTTAGCGACTGGTTTAGCCGCTGGAGCCGGCTTTGCAACCGGCTTCGCCGCCGCGGCTTTGGCCTTCGGGGCTGCTGCAGCGGGCACCACCACTACTGGTGGGAGCCCAAATGCCGCGTTTTCAGCAGCTTTTTCTGCGTTCGGACGACGCCCGCGCCGGCGGGGGGCGCTGAGCCCACCGTCGAACAGGTCGGATTCTTCTTCGTCGGCACTTTCGCCGGCGTCGACGAGTTCCGGCTCGGCGTCGTCATCGTCATCGTTGTCTTCGGCGCTGTCCCACAGCGAATCGCTATGGTCCTTGTTGATGGCCCAGCCGCCGTCTTCGTCTTCGTCGTCATCGTACGGGATGCCCGCGCTGCCGCCGCTAAAGCTTGCCGGCTCGTCGTCGTCGCCGTCGCCGTACATGCGCTCGTTTGTCACTTCATCACCGCGCGCCATGGTTGCCTCCTGTCATTTGAAATGGCTCTTTCACTACCGCTGAATACACTACGCGACTCGTTGCGTCAAGCGTGGGAGCGCGCGTCGACTGCTGCGAGTACCGCTCCCGACTCATTTTCCGACTCCGTTTCCGTGGTAGCGACCGGTCGGCGTCCGCCCCCAACCCACACTGCCATATCGTCGAGCAAGGTATACACCACGGGCACTACGAACAACGTCAAGAGCGTGGAGGTGATCAACCCACCGATCACCGCATGGGCCATCGGGGCCCGCTGCTCCGCGCCTTCGCCGATGGCGAAGGCCAGCGGGAGCATGCCGAAAATCATCGCCACGGTGGTCATGATGATCGGGCGGAGACGAATACGACCGGCCTCAAGAATCGCGGCCAGACGGTCTTCGCCCTCCGCGCGGCGTTGGTTGACGAAATCCAACAGCAGAATGCCGTTCTTGGTGACGAGTCCCATGAGCATGATGATGCCGATCATGGACATGACATTCATCGTGCCCCGCGTCACCAGGAGCCCAAGTCCCACGCCGAGGAAGCTCAGTGGGAGGGAGATCATGATGGCCAGTGGTTGGAGGAACGATCCAAACAGCGAGGCCAAAATCAGATAGATGAATACGACGGCGAGGGCGAGCGCCTCCGCCACGTACCCCTTGGTGTCGTTGAGTTCTTGCACGCTTCCCGTGAAGACGGTGCGGTAGCCTGGGGGCAGGACGAGCGAGTCGATGGCGGCACGGGCCACGTCGGCGATATCACCTACGGGCGCCCCGGGGAGCACCTGTGCGTTGATGCGAATCTGCCGTTCGAGGGCTCGGCGTTCGATGGACTGCGGTCCGACGCCAGGCACCACATCCGCGACCTGCGACAGCGGCACGACCGCGGGCAGCCCGGTGCGGCTGTCGATCCCAGATCCGTTTACTGGAATATTGGCGACATCCGCCGCGCTTGAGCGTAGTGAGTCGGGATAAATCACGACCACGTCGTGCGAATAGCCGAGCGGATCCTGCCAGACGGTGGCGCGCTGGCCGGTAAACAGCGGTTGCAGGGTGCTAGCAATGCTGGCGATGCCGAGGCCGGCGGCCCAGGCCTGCTGCCGGTCCACGCTCACGTTGAGCTGTGGCACACTACCTTCGTCGCTCGACTGCGGTTCGGCGATACCGGGAATGCGCTTCATCACCTCGAGTACTTGGCTCGCAATGAGCTTGAGGCGGGCCGGTTCCGGGCCCTGCACATTGACTGTGATTGGCGCGCCGCGTCCGCCGAAAATGGTCGGCGTTTGGCCGATGCTGGCGCTGATGCCAGGAAACTTTGAGAGTTGGGCGCGCAGCGCGGTCTGCACCTCGAACTGTGAGCGCTTGCGCTGGTTCCGCGGCTTCAGCCGTACGCTGATATTGCCGTTATTGATGCCGCCGCCGCGTCCGCCGTTCGAGAACGCGGTGAAATCCACTTCGGGCATCGAGCGGATGAAGTCGTCCATCGGTTTACCGCGCGCGATGACGTAGCTCAGGCTCGAGCCTGGTGCCACGCGGAAACTCACGTTGAACTCGCCACCGTCG
The DNA here is from genome assembly GCA_026387915.1 of Gemmatimonadota bacterium. NCBI lineage: Bacteria > Pseudomonadati > Gemmatimonadota > Gemmatimonadota bacterium. The sequence continues at coordinate 17,947 of JAPLKS010000020.1, read as the reverse complement.
AAGTCCGGCATCCAGGTGAAGCCTAGGCGCGGAATGATAACGGCGGCCAAGGCAATGGATGCGAGCGCGCCGACTACGACGATCCCACGGTGACGGAGCGCGGTTGCGAGCATGTGGGGGTAACGATCCGCAGTGCGTTCGAACCAGCGATCAAAACGCAGGGCGATTTTGCGGATAAAGCCGGCGCTGCGCCACGCATCGCCACCGTGCTGCATGGCTTCGGGGTCGTGCCAGACGCTCGAGAGCATGGGGTCGAGCGTAAATGAGACAAAGAGCGACACCAGCACGGCGAAGGCGACCGTCATGCCGAACTGATAGAAAATTTTGCCGATCGTGCCGCCCATAAAGGCGACAGGAATGAACACGGCAACCACGGCGAGCGTGGTGGCGAAGACGGCCAATCCGATTTCGTCGGTGCCGTCCTTGGCCGCGCGGTGATGGTCTTTGCCCATCCCGAGATGACGCACGATGTTTTCGCGCACGACAATCGCGTCATCGATGAGCAACCCGATGGCGAGCGAGAGTGCGAGCAGCGTCATCGTGTTGATCGTAAACCCGAGCGCAAACATGGCGAAGAACGCCGAGATGATGGACACCGGGAGCGTGAGCCCGGTGATCACGGTCGAGCGCCACGAGTTCAGGAACAGATAAATGATCATCACCGTCAGGACCGCACCAAGTCCGATGGTGAGCTGTACGTCGGCGAGAGAATCCTTGATGTGTCGCGAGTCGTCACGCGTGAGCGTCAACCGCACGTCGGCCGGAAGCTGGCGTTCGATGTCACCGATCACAGCCTTGACGTTATTGGCGACCGCGACCGTGTTGGAGCCCGAGATCTTCAGGACGTCAAGCGAGAGGGTCGGCGTCGTCTTATCACCGCGTCCAACGAACGACGCCGAGCGACGTTCCGCGATCGTGTCGATCACGTGGCCGAGATCGCGCACGCGAATCGGCGTGCCCGCGCGCACGACGACCACAACATCTTGAAAGGCGATGGGGTCGGTGACGCGCCCCGTGACACGCACGGCGCGTTCGTTGTCGCCCTTTTTGATACGGCCCGCTGGCACTTCCTGGTTTTCACGGGCGAGCGCACTCGAAATAACGTCTGGGGTGAGTCCGGCGGCGCGCAGCGCGTTCGGGTCAACCTCGACGTGGATTTCGCGTGTGGCGGTGCCGTTGAGCTGCACGCCGCCGACGCCGTTGACCGACTCGAGGCGTGGCCGAATGACTTGATCGCCGAGATCGGTGAGTTCGCGGAGCGACCGCTCGGAACTCGACATCGCCACCGTGAGAATCGGCTGATCGTTGGGATCGTAGCGCGAGATGGTGGGCTCGTTGATGTCGCGCGGCAACTGACGCCGGATGCGGCCGACCTTGGCCGACACCTCCGGCTGCATGCGCGTGGGATCAATGCCGAGCTTGAACTGCAGGCGGACGTTGGCCGAGCCTTCGGACGACGTGGACGTCAGTTCGTATAGGCCGTCGACGGTGTTGAGCGCCGTCTCGATGGGACGCGAGACGTCACGTTCGACCACTTCGGGCGAGGCGCCCGGATAACTCACCGAGACGCTGATCGTGGGATATGTGACGTCGGGATATTCGTCGACGGCAAGTCGTTTATACGAGACGACACCGAGCACGACGAGCGCCACCATCATCATGGTGGCGAACACCGGACGCTTGATACTGATATCGGAGAGGAACATCGAACGGGGTCCTGGTGGTGGTGGCTACGGACTCTTCTTTGGGCGGGCGCCTGCATCAGCGCCGGTCTCATTGCCGCGTGCCCCGCGGCCACCACCCGAGCCGCGGCCGCCGCGTTCGGATTTCTGTTCATTGCCGAGGAGTGTCACCTTCATGCCGACGCCCAGCGTACCGACGTTGCCGGTAATGACGACGTCGCCTTCCTTGACGCCACCGACGATTTCGACGAGTCCCTTGGCTTCATCGAGGATGCCGGTGCTGACCTTGGCAATCCCGAGCTGACCGCCTTCGACGGTGTAGACGAACGACTTACCGTCCACTGCACTCTGTCGGACGGCGGACTGCGGGACCACCAGCGCACTGGGGACGGAGCGGGCGATGATCTGTCCGTTGGCAAAACTGTTGCCCTTGAGCTCGCCCTTTCCGTTGGGGATCTGTACGTACACGGTGATGGAGCGCGTGGCCGGATCGATAGTGGCGCTCACGCGGGCCACGCGGCCACTGAACTGGCGGGAATCGGCATTGAAGCGGACGGATTGCCCGACCTTCACGTCGCTGGCGCGTCGTGCCGGAACGGTACCGGCAAGCTCGAGCACTTCGTCGCGCACGAGTGTGAACATTTCGGCGCCACGCAGCGTGTTCTCGCCGTTCTGCACTTTGCGTTTGTCGATCGTGCCGTTGAACGGCGCGATGACTTTCGTGTCGCGCACGACGTTCTGGGCAATACGCTGCCGCGATTCCGATGCGGCCATGCGTGCGCGCGCTGCGTCCGCGGCCTGCTGTGCCGAACGCAAATCGCGCTCGGCGATGGCCCCCACTTTAAACAATTCTTTGGACTGCTCGTAGTTCCACTGCTGGGTGTCGAAGTCGCTTTTGGTCGCAATGAAATCCGCGTCGGCGCTCCGCAGGGACGCTTCTTGTTCGACGGATTCAAACTTCGCGAGTAACGTACCGGCCCTTACCTGTTGACCGTCGCGTACCGTGACTTTCTCGAGTACGCCGTCAATGCGTCCACGCACGATGGCGCTCTCGATGGGGCGGAGATCGCCGGCAATAGCGACGCCCGCGTCGACATTCGTGCGCATGACTTTAAAAACGTCGGTGGCCGACAGCACGACGCTGGCCGTGCGGGCACCACTCCCGCGCCCGCCTTCGCCTTTTTGTCCATCGCCGCCGCCGCTCTTGCGACCGTTCTTCGCGTCTCCGGCTGGCGCTCCGGCGGCCTTGCTCGCGGCTTTGGCGTCCTTGGCATCGGCTTGCGCGGCGGTTGGCGCGGCGGTTGGCGCCTGCGCTTGCTTGGAGGCCGCCGCGTCTTTTGCGGGTTGCTGGGCGAACACGGAAGACGACACGCTGAGTGCGATAAGGCACGCGGCGAACCGTCGGTTATCGATTGTCAGATACACTGGATAGTCCGGCGTTGGAGCGGATCGGTACGGTGCCGCCTGTGGGAAGCGGAATCGGCCGTCCGCGCACGCGCGCCAGTTCGGCGGCGGAGAGATAGAGGTCGTAGATGGAGCGAGCTTCGGTGGAACGGGCCGTGAGCAGCGCGACCTGCGCGTCGGTCACTTCGAGTTGCGTGGAGAGTCCGCGTTGAAAGCGCAGTGACGCCAACTGAAAGGCTTCTTCGGCCTCTGCGGCGTTGACGGTGCGCGCTTCCCACGCGAGCCGCGCGCGGCTGAACTCCGCACGGGCACGGGCGAGATCCAGCGCGGCCGTTTCGCGCGCCTGATGGAGCGCCGTTTCGGCGATACGCGCCTGCGCGGTGGCGAGGTCGAGATTGCCTTTGGTGCGAAGTCCGTCGAAGAGGGCCCACGTGACGGTGAGGCCGATGCTGCGATCGGGGAAGAAGCCGTTGTTCTGGCAGAGCTTCCCGGCGGCGCTCCCCGGCGGGCAGAAATCAATGGATGTGGCGCCCAGACGATCGGGGAGGCCATTCCGCGTGGGGAGCGCGAGGTAGCCGATGTTCGCGGTGGCGGTCACCTGCGGAAAGAAATCGGCGCGCGCGACGCGTACCCCTTCACGGCGTGCTTGGAGGGAGAACTCCGCCGACTGCACCGTGCCGCGCAAGGTTTCGCCGAGGCTGTCGGCACGTGCGGCGTTGACGATGGTGCGGACAACTGCGGTGTCGAGCGTGGTGGTGAGGAGCAGCGGACGTTCGACGTCTACGTCGAGGAGACGTTTGACGTCGAGCAGGGCGAGGTCGCGATCGTTAGACGCTTGTAGCGCGAGCGGTTCGATGTTCGCGCGGTCCACGCGCGCTCGGAGGAGGTCGAACCTGGATGAACGACCAGCGGCGACGAGTAGCTCGACTTGCTTGAGCCGATCGGAGGTCAGCGTCAGATTGCGATTCTGCAGATCGGCGAGTTTGGCGAGATAGAGTGCGTTCAAGTACGAGCGTTGCACGTCGAGCGCGAGGCGTGCGCGCGTTTCGCCGGCATCGAGCCGCGCAGCATCGCGTGTGCGCAACGCGCCGCGTGCGCTCGACACAATGCGTAAGCCCTGAAAGAGCGGCTGCGAGATCGCGACCGCGCCCGTGTATGTGTAGGCCTGCCCGAACACGGTGCCGACCAGTTCGGCGCGTGCGTTCTTGAGCACCTGCGAGTAGGAGCCGTTGAATCGGAACTGCGTCATCCCCGGTGCGAAGGCGGTAGTGACGCCCGCGTTGGCGATGTCGACGGCGAGCAGCGCGAGTTTGTTCTCGTCGGAGCTGCGAAGCACATACTGCACCGCATCGGCAACGCCCATGCGGAGGGTATCGGTGCGCTGCTGGGCGTGCAGACCGGCGAGAGGGGACACAAAGGCCACCCCTGCCGCGCAAAGGAGCAGAGAAAATGCGGTTCGTTGGTTCATCGGGCTTTAAACGTATAAGGAGCCCTCCCCGTTGGGTGGGGACGATAACCGCTGGGCTCAGCCCCTCAGGGGACTTCGTCGATGAAGTGTAACGACTTACGCCGCAGAACCACCGGACGCATGGCCTCGAACACGTCGGGGTCGAACTTGCTGCCGCTCAGGAGCGACAGGTAGTCGATGGCCTCTTCGGGCGTCTTTGGTTCGCGATAGGCCCGTCGCGAGGTGACCGCATCGTAAGCGTCCACCGCATGCACAATCCGGCCTCCGAGCGAAATGGCCTCCCCTTGGATGCCCCTCGGGTAGCCCGATCCGTCCCAATTCTCGTGGTGATCCTGGACGTACGGGAGCACGCGGTCGAGCTGGGGGAGGGGTTGGAGGATTTCGACGCCAATGCGGACGTGTTCGCGGAGGTGCTGTCGCTCCTCGTCGGTGAGCGGGCCCGGCTTTTTGCTGAGCGACTCCGCGACCCCGATTTCGCCGATGTCGTGCAGTTGGCCGGCGAGCCGGATGTCCTCCACGTCGTCGTCCGAGAGCCCCAGCGAGGCCGCGACCGTGGCGGCGAGCGCGGCCACGCGCTGGGAGTGGCCCCGCAGATACATGTCCTTGGCTTCCTGCACATTCACGAGCGTGCGGACGATGCCAATGGATGTTTCGGCGAGGACACGCTTTTCGTGCTCGAGCTCCTCGGTGCGCTGTGCGACTTCTTCGCGAATCATGCGCTCCACGTGGCGCTGCTGAATCAGGAGCTCGCGCTTGTGGAGCGCGCGATCGATGGCCGCGGCAAGGTCGGGCAACTCGACGGGCTTCATCAGGTAGTCCATCGCGCCCTGCGCCAGCGCTTCGGTGGCGGTGGGGGCGTCGTTGACGGCCGTCAGCATGACGATCGCGAGGTCGGGGGAGAGCTCGAGGGCCCGCGGCACGACCTCAAGGCCCGACATCTCGGGCATGCGCACGTCGCAGAGCATGCCGTCAAATGCCGTGTGTTGCAGGAGGTCGAGCGCTCGGGCTCCATCCTCGGCGCTCGACACATCGAAACCGCGCGCGCGGAGAAATTTGCTCATCGCGTTGCGCAGATTTTCTTCGTCGTCCACGACGAGAATATTGCGCGCCACAGGAAGAGAGGCGGCGCTAAAGGCGCGCGTGATTCGAGCAGCAGCAGTGGTCGATTGCATCATGCCCCGGGGAGTTGGCATTCGGCGATCATTCTACGGTGAACTGAACCGGTACACGCTAGCGCAGAGTGATCGTTCCCAATAGAAGTATCGGCATGTGGGAGCAGAAGCCTGCGGGTAACCGGCTTGGATCAATAGATGGGAAATATCTTCAAACTGTCTCTATAATATCCCTATGGTGTCTCTTGAGTGGCGCTAAAACTACTTCTTTCCTTTGGCGGCAGCCAAGGCGGCATCGACGTCGGATTTATGATCTTCATACTCGAGCACTTTCTTGGCGCGCTCGGACGGTTCGGCGGCAACAAAGCGTTTTTCGAAGGCGGCGCGTGCCTTGAGGTCGTTTCGCAGTCCGGCGGCCTTGGTGGCGAGCACGAGGCCGAGGAGATGCTGCGGATTTTCTTTTAGAATAGTGTCGGCTTCTGCGGCGGCGCGCGTCGCGTCGCCCGAGACAACGGAGATCATGCCGATGTCATAGCGCGAGTGGGAGGTGGCGTTGCCGAGCATTTCGTAGGACTGAATGGCCATGGGGGCGAAGATTTTCGCGCTATCGAGCTTGCCCTGTTCGCCATAGCGCATGACGCGGTCGAAGAGACGCGAGGCGCGTTCTTCGGGGGACATCTTCGAGATGTCGACACTGCCCGCCCCGCCGGCACCGCCCGCCCCACCTGCGCCACCTGCGCCACCTGCGCCACCTGCGCCACCGGCGAACGGTGCGACCGCGGCACCTTCCGAGAGTGGGGTAGCGTTGGCCGACGGGTCGTTCTTATTGGCGAGTTGTTGGCCGATGAAATAGGCGATCACGGCGAGCACCGCGACGCCCGGTACGGCCCACGTGAGTGGATTACGGGAGATGGCGCCGCCCTTGGCGGGGGCGTCTCCCGCAGAGGCGCCGCAATGCTGACAGAAACGGGCGCCGGCGACAATGGTGCCGGCGCATTCGCCGCAGGTGGTGGCGGCGACGGCTGCGCCGCACTCGACGCAGAATTTTCCGGAAGCGGCTTTGCCGCAACGGGGGCAGGTCTTGGAGTCAGAGCGTGTCATAGAAAGAAAAATACACCGGAAAAACGATTGCCGGAGGTGCCCCCCCTGCCTGATATTTCCCTCTCAGGGGTGGACCGGCGCGTCCACCCGTCACGGAATCACCGGAAGGAGCGTACGTGGCCGGACCCTCACGTTCCCTGCTCACCGATTTGTCGGGCGCCACCAAAGCTGATGTTCTTGCGCTGGCCGCCTCGCACTCGGTGCGCTATTTGCGGCTCATGTTCACCGATATCCTCGGTGTGAACAAGAACGTCGAGATTCCTGCGTCGCAGTTCGCGAAGGCGCTCGACGGCGACATCATGTTTGACGGCTCGTCCATTGAAGGGTTCGTGCGGATTGAAGAGAGCGACATGCTTCTGACGCCCGACCTCAGCACGTTTCGGATTTTTCCGGGCGACGACGAGCGGAACCGTGTGGCGCGGTTGATTTGCGATATCTCGACACCGGACGGTGTTCCGTTTGGCGGGGATCCGCGCGCGGCGCTCAAGCGCCAGGTCGCGCGGGCCAAGGCCATGGGCTACACGATGAACGCCGGCATGGAAGCCGAGTTCTTTTTGTTCAAGCTCGGCCCCGATGGCGGCCCGTCGACCGCGACGCACGATGTGGGCTCGTATTTCGATCTCACGCCCGTCGACCAAGGAGAAGACGCGCGACGCGCGATTGTGGACGTGCTCGAGCAGATGGGCTTTGAGATTGAGGCGGCGCACCACGAAGTGGCACACGGCCAGCACGAGATCGACTTTCGGTATGCTGACGCGCTGACTACGGCCGACAACTTGGCGACGTTCCGTTTTGTGGTACGCGACGTGGCCAAAAAATTTGGAATGCATGCGTCGTTTATGCCCAAGCCAATTTTTGGACAGAACGGCAGCGGCATGCACACGCACCAGTCGTTGTTCCGCGACGGCAAGAATGCGTTTTACGACGCCAAGGGTGCGTATGAGATGTCGGCGGTGGCGCACTACTACATTGGCGGCCTGCTGAATCATGCGCGCGGGATGTGCGCGATTACAAATCCGTTGGTGAATTCCTACAAGCGGCTCGTGCCGGGGTTTGAGGCGCCGATCAATGTGGCGTGGAGCATGCGCAACCGGTCGCCATTGATTCGGGTGCCCGCGCGGCGTGGCACGGGGACCCGGGTGGAACTGCGATCGCCGGATCCGAGCGCGAATCCGTATCTCGCGCTGGCGGTGATGCTCGCCGCCGGACTCGACGGTGTGGAAACAGAAGCGAGCTCGCGCGAGCCGGTGAGTGAAAATATTTGGGAGATGTCGCATCGCGAGAAGCGTCGGCTGAAGATTGATGATCTGCCGCACGATCTGGACGAAGCGTGTGATGAGTTTGAAAAGGATGATGTGATGCAGCGCGCGCTGGGCGAGCACATTGCCTCGCACTTCCTTGCCGCGAAGCGACAGGAGTGGCGTGAGTATATCACGCAGGTGTCGCCGTGGGAGCTCGAGAATTATCTCGCTAAGTATTAGCGCGGCGGCGACACGCTGGGTCCGACTCGGGTGGCTTGCGCTAGCCGTGCTGGTGTTGGTGGCCGCGCCGCGCGCGGCCGCCGCGCGACAGGCGCCGATCTGCCGTGTAGATACCCTGACGGCGGGGTTTCCGAAGGCGTGGCTCGGGCAGTCGGTGGGGCAGCTTTCGATTGATGCGCAAACGGTAGAAACACCGGGTGGCATTGTCGGCAACGTGGTGCGGGAACTCCACTCGCGCACACAGTTGTGGGTGCCGATGAATGAGATTTCTGTCGCCATTGGTGCGCCGATCGACTCGCTGGAGCTCCTCGAGTCCGTGCGCCGGCTTCGCGCGACGGGCCTCTACAACGAAGTCACCGTGACGGGTGCGCGCTGTGGGGACGATCCCCTGGAACTCGTGGTGCACACGCGCGATGCGTGGAGTTTGCGTATGGATGTGCGCTATGGTCGCACGTCGTCACGCGCCGCGCTGACGGAAGTCAATCTGTTTGGACGTGCGCTCACGGTGTCGGCGTCGGCGGAAAAACTCGATGACCGGGGTTCGGCGACGTTTGGACTGGCGGAGCCATATCTCTTTGGGTCGCGGGTTCGCGGCGCGGCGTATTTGCGTGCTTTCGCGGACGGACGCGCGTGGAGCTGGTCGTTGCGGTCGCGGCAGTACTCACCGCGCGATCTGTGGCGCTTCTCGGTATCGAGCTTTCAGTTGCGGCGCTTTCAGGACGACGGCCTGAACCTGACGCTCACCGATATCAGCCGGCGAGCCGACGCAGGGACGGCTGCGGTGCGATGGGCACTGGATGAACATCGCACCTATGCATTTGTGTTCGGTGCGGAGCACGAGCAAGCCAATATCATTGTGCGGCAACCTGGCGCGCGGCTCGGGAGCCCGGAAGTCAGTCGCGAGTTCAGCGCGGCCATCGTTGGGGTGGCTCGCCGATCACTCGACGTAGGCAAAGTGAACTGGCTGGTGCCGGGGCAGCCGAACGCCGAACTGCCGCTCGGTCTCGAAGGAGAATGGGTGGTCGGCATCGGGCCCGAGGCGACCACGAAGCAGGGGATCGCGCATTTCGACGGATGGAGCGGCATCACGTTACTGCCGACCCCGACGATGATCGTGACTGGCGATGTGTGGGCGTCGGGATACTGGAATCGGGATTCCTTGAGCAATGGGACGGTGCGCGCCGCTGGAAGCATCTATCAGCATGGACGCGGCGGCATCTGGGCGCTCCGTGTTTCGTTTGAGCGCTTGCAGAATCCGGATCCTGATGTCTACGCGCTCTCCATGGTGGATCCGGTGCTTCGCTCGCTCGCGCCGACAACGCGATTGGCGGAAAGTGCGCTCACGGCGTCACTCGAGCGGTCGTTTACGATTTACTCCCGCGAGGGGCGCTGGGCCGCCGATGCAGTGCCGTTCATCCAGTTCAGCGAACGCCACCGTTCGGTGGATGTGTCGAACGCATCGCCCACGAACCCACAGGCGCTGTTGCTGGGCTTGGGCTTTCGTCACCTCTTCAATCAGCCGACGCAAACGACCGTGCGATTTGACATTGCCAAGACGGTGTGGTCTGACGGCGGGTTGTCGAACCGCTGGGTGTTTGTGCTCTCGACCCAACCGTGGTTGGCGAACGGGCGGGTGCGTGATGGTCTGCGCGAAGCGGTTCGCTAGCACGGAGTCCGAACGGACGATCGCGTCGCGTGACTCCCGCGATGTGCATCTCAAGAAAAGGGCGGTGATGCAAAAGCATCACCGCCCTTTGTGTGCTTCACGCACGATGCCTCACACGGGGAACAGCATCTCGCGATAGCGCGGCAACGGCCACTGATCGTCGCCGATCGTGATTTCCAGCGTGTCGCTCAGCGCACGCACCTCGTCCATCGCCTCGGCGCCGGTCTCGGTCAGGAACGCGGCCTGTTTGGCCAATGCGTCGTGCATTCCCTCGGCCTTATTGATGGCGGCGCGCAGTGCGGCTGCTTTCTTCTGGAGCGCAACAACGAGCTTGCCGGCGGCGTTGGCCGCATCTACCTGCGGGACGATCTTGATGCCGGCGCGCTTTGCGGCGGCCGCGGCTGTCTGGAGCGATCCGAGATAGGTGTAGCAGGCCGGTAGCACCATGGTGTCGGCCATCTCGCAGAGCGTGTGCATTTCGATGAGCATGTCCTTGGCGTAGCGCTCGAGGCGAACGTGGTAGCGCGATTCGAGTTCTTCCTTGGTGAGGATGCCCAGCGAGGTGAACAACGCATACGACTGCTTGGTGACCATCTGCGCGAGTGCTTCCGGTGTGCGGCGGAAGTTCGGCAGGCCGCGCTTCTTTGCCTCGATCACCCATTCGCCCGAGTAGTTGTTCCCTTCGAAGCGCACGGCCTTGGTGGCGCGGAAGGCAGCGCTCACAACCTTGAGCACTGCGTCGTCGCGATTCTTGGTAGTCTTGAGTTCGGCCTTGAGGGCCTCGGTGAGTTCGTCAATCGCTTCGGCAGCGGTGGCGTTGAGCAGCATTACTGGGAACGCAATCGACTGACTCGAACCAACGGCACGGAACTCGAACTTGGCGCCCGTGAACGCAAAGGGCGACGTACGATTGCGGTCGGTGTTGTCCTTGGCGATTTCCGGCAGCTTGGCGACGCCGAGCTGAATCATGGCCTGCGCGGCACCCTGCTTGCCCGTCTTGCCGGCGGCGATGTCGTCGATGACGCGCGTGAGCATGTCACCCATGAATACCGAGATAATGGCCGGCGGCGCTTCGTTGGCGCCGAGGCGATGCTCGTTGCCGCTGGTGGCAATGCCCGCGCGAATGAGTCCCGCGTGCTTGTGCACGGCTTTGAGCGCCGCGGCCAAGAAGAGCAGGAAGCGAATGTTCTGGTGCGGCGTCTTGCCGGGCTTGAGCAAGTTGACGCCGTCGAGTTCGTTGTCGGACGCGATGGCCATCGACCAGTTGCAGTGCTTGCCCGAGCCATTGATGCCGGCAAAAGGCTTTTCGTGCAACAGCGCCTGGAGGCCGTGCCGGAGCGCGACCTTCTTGAGGATGGACATGACGAGCTGATTGTGATCGACCGCGATGTCGGTGTCTTCGAACTGCGGCGCCATTTCGAACTGACAGGGCGCCACTTCGTTGTGCCGCGTGACGATCGGCACGCCGAGCTTGTAGAGTTCGAATTCCACTTCGGCAATGCACGCGAGCACGCGCTCGGGAATGCCACCGAAGTAGTGGTCTTCAAGCTGCTGGCCACGCGGCGGCGGCGCGCCGACGAGCGAGCGTCCGCTCATAACGAGGTCGGGGCGCAGCGCGAAGTGCGTGCGATCGATGAGGAAGTACTCTTGTTCGGCGCCCATCGTGGTGTTCACGCGGAGCGCGCCCTTATCACCGATGAGCTCCAGGAGCGACATGGCTTTCTGCGAGAGCAATTCGCTCGAGCGGAGGAGCGGGGTCATTTCGTCGAGTGCTTCGCCGTGGTAGCCGATGAACACCGACGGAATGCAAAGCGTCTTGGCGCCCGGCGATTCCATGATGAACACCGGCGACGCCGGATTCCACGCGGTGTAGCCGCGTGCTTCCCACGTCGCGCGCAGTCCGCCGCTCGGGAACGAGGAGGCGTCCGGCTCGCTCTGAATGAGCTGATCGCCAGTGAACTGTTCGATGGCCGACTTGTTCTCGTCGAAGTTGAGGAATGCGTCGTGCTTTTCGGCGGTGAGGCCGGTCTGCGGCTGGAACCAGTGACAGAAGTGCGTCACGCCGCGGCCGACAGCCCACTCCTTGATGACCTGCGCAACCGTAGGAGCGATTTCGGTGTCGAGCGATTTGCCGAGTCGCACCGCAGCCACGAGTTTGGCGTGCACGTCCTTCGGCAGTTTGTCGCGCATCTGACGCGCGCCGAAAGTATTGATGCCGAAGTAGGTGGACGTCGGCATCGATTCATCAGCTTCGACCGGAACGTCTGGAGCGTCAACCGTGCGCGAGCTGATGGCACGGATGGCAGCGGCACGAGAAGAAATGGATGGCATCTGGGAAGCCGGGTTGGCGAGTGGGAGAATGCTAGATGAGCCAGGTGACCAGCAATAATTGCAGATTAAGCAAATTTAGCACACCAATAACTCAATTTCAATGCGGAAAATGTAAATTCGTCTTGGCTGTTTTGCAGTAACTGCATTTTGGGTGATGAATTGCAGGAGAATTGAGCATTTTGGACCGTCGATATTTCTGTAACACAAAGCGGGATAACGCTTTACACGTTATCCCGCTTTGCTGTGCTATTCATTCACTTCAATAGACATTGTGGTGCCTTTAGGGCCGTCCGCCCGGAGGACCGCCGCCTCGGCCGCCCGGACCGCCCGGGCCGAAGACCGTTGCTGGGTTCCGGATACGTTCGGGGAGCTTGGCCCACTGCTCCTTGGTAAGAATGACCTGCGCCTCGCGTACGGACTTGGCGCCGAGGTCCTGCGCTTCGGTGAGCACTGGGCGCAGGAATGCGAGCATCGCCTGCTGTTCGACATTCGCGCCGGCTTTGGTCACACGATCGGCGAGATGCGCGCTGAGCGTGTCGATCTGCTTGGCGAGAGAATCGGAGAGCACTTTGAGGAGCGACTTCTGCGTGTCGGTGAGTCCGAGCTTGAGCGTGTCGGCGCGATCGAGAATTTCTTTGAAGATGTTCGGCGCATAACGACGCACCATACCGGCGTACATACCGCCAGGTGCGTTGGGATCGCCACCGCGTCCACCGCGGCCGCCGCGCGCGACGTTCTGCGCCGCGAGCATCATCTCGCGCTGACGATCAGGCCCGATGGTGTAGCGTGCGGTAAGCGACACCTGGAACGGCTGCTGAATGACCTGCGAGGTGGAGCGCTGATCACCGAAGCGTTCGTTGACCTGATACTTGAAGTTCTGCGTGATGGGATCGAAGCCCGTGACGTAGAGCAAGTTCGAGTCGATGCGGTTGGGCTGTCCCCAACCTTGCAGATGATCTTGGCCGTGCGTGAGCAGATCGAGCCCAGCGAGCGGATTCACGAACGAGATAGAGATCATCAGGTTGCGCTTGAGGCCGAGCGCGTCGGGACGCCAGTTGACTTGGCCGCTGAGCGACGGGAACCAGCCGGCCGTGCAGCTGTTGCGATCGGCAATCTCGCCGAGCTGTGAACGGAGGCAACGCGTGATGCGTGACGGCGCATTGGTGAGCAGACGCGCCATGCCGTTGGCGACGGCAGTGTCGGCGGTGTGGAGCGGGTCAAAGATGTACGCGCGGTCGTTGCGTGAGCCGTCGCCGTTGATGTCGCCGGAGATGCGTGGCGTGTAGGGTTGGCCGGAGGAAAAGCGGAGCACGCCGGTGAGTTCGACGGACGGACTCACGGGCCACGTGACGGTGCTGACGATGGTGTGCTGACGCTGCAGATCGCTCGTGCTCCACTCGATCAGGTTGGGATTCCCTGCCGTGGTGGGCGAGGTAAAGCCTGCGGCCGCTGACCCGCCGGAGAAGGAACTTTGATCGGTGGAGCGCGACCAGGTGTACGAGAGACTCACCTGCATGCCCCACGTATTGAAGCCGTTGATGCTGGCCACCAGCTGTTCGGTGCGCGACTTGAGCCCCGAGAACACGTTGTAGACCGAGCCGTACTGCGGCGCGTTGCGTGAGTTGAGGGACTGCAGTGCGCCGGTGGTGGAAATGATGGCGAATGGCGAGACATACACCGGGCGGCCGCCTTCCGCCGTGAGGCTGAACTGCGGTGTGGCCTTGAGGTTCATGTCGGAGACGCCGTACAGGTTCATGCCATATGCGTAGTTGGCGTCGAGCGAACCGGTGTAGCGTCCGAAGAGATGGTGCTGCACGCCCATCGACGCGCGCCACGAACGCGGCGCACCAAAATCCGGTGCGAAGGTGGTGACGTTGGGACGCTGCTGTGAGAAAATGCTCTGTGCCTGATTGGTGCCGTCGGCGCAGCTGGTGGGAATGTTGCTGGGATTGGCGAGGTAGTCCGTCCAGCTTGGCACGGGTGTAGCGGGGCCAATGCAGACGAGCTGCGATTCAGCGCCGGAGAGGCCGGTGGCGCCGAGTGCGCTTGTGAAGAGGCCAGTGGGTGCCTTGCCGCGGAACTCACCGATGCCGCCGCGCACGACCCAGCTCGAGAGGCCGGCGAACATGCCGCCGCCAGGGCCGCCCGCGCCACCACCGCCACCGCCACCGCCACGTCCACCACCACCGCCGCCGCCGAAGCCGCCGCGACCTCCACCACCACCACCACCTTGTTGCTGCCCTTCGGCGCCAGGCTGACCGTCGCGGCGCGTGGTGTCACGCGGCGCGGGAATGTTGGAGGTCCAGGTGAAGCCGATGCGCGGACTCACGTGCACTTCAGACGGGAAGTTGTCGGTACGACGGCCAAATAGCGTTTCGATGTCTGGGTTGTACTTGGGGCGGCCGTCGAAGCGCGTGCCCTCGGCGCGCACGCCGTAGGTGAACTGCAACGCACGGCTATAGCGCCACGCGTCGCCGATGTAGACGGCGGCGTTGATGGCATCGCCTTCGCGGCGGCTCGGCTCGAGCGTGCGCGTGTACTGCGACGGAACATTCGAGGCGAAGTCAGCGAGCGAGTTGAACGTGAAGGAACCGAACTGATTGTTTGAAGCGGTTTGATCGAAGGTGCTGACATTGAACAGCACGCCAAGCTTGGGGCGATGGCCGCCCGTCGAACGAAGGTATGAAACTTCGTTGCTGAATTCGATTTGCTTGGTGGTGTTATCGGAGGGGAGTCCGCTGTTACCGCCGAACTGCAGGCTGCTGATGCCGAGCGCGCCGTCGGAGAGGAGCGACGAGACGCGCACGACGCCTTGCGGCATCACGAGGAAGGGGCGCTGTTCGCTGGTGCTTTCGTTGGCGTACAGGCGCGCTTCGTTGATAATGCCATTGTCGAACGTGGAGCTGAGCGAGGCCATGAGGCCACCGCCGAGCGAGCGCGTGCTCCCGCCGTGCGCGGGGACGGTGAGTGCGCCCATGCGCGTGGCGCCCTGACGCTGCCAGTTCCAGTCGCCACGCAGGGTGAGCGTGTGCAGATCGCCGAGTGCAAAATCCTGACGCGTGAGCGCGGTAATGCGATCGGTGTTCTGCGCGTTGGGGACGAGGAGCGTGGTAGAGGGAATACCGTAGCGGTTGAGCAATCCGAGAAAGCGATCGGCGGAGTCGGGCGAGGTGTTATTGCGGAGTAGGATCTGCTCGTTGGCGCTGAGGAGCGACTGTAGCCCCTGGGAGCGCGCGTTCCACGACGCGGAGCCGAACCAGAAGTACGCGTCCGGCACATACGGACCGCCAAGGCCGAAGCTCAACTGGTTGGAGGTGAATTTTTGATTGAAGCTCGTGGATGATGTGTCTGGGAACTCGAGTGACGGCTCGTTGGTGACGAAGCCGACGGAGCCGACCACATTGTTGGTGCCGCCGCGCGTGGTGCTGGCGACTTGACCGCCGGTGAACTGACCGCGGGTGACGTCGTAGGTGTTCGTGATGACGCGCGTGTTGCGAACGGCTTCCGACGGAACGCCACCGGTGCCAAAGCTCAGGCCGTCAAGCGTGATCTGGTTTTGGTCCGTGCGCTGACCGGCCACGGAAAAAGCCGACGAGGTGGAATCGGTGCCGCCGAGGGTGACAACACCAGGCGCGAGGCCAGCGATGGCCGTGGGATCACTCGCGTCAATCGGCAAGCGAAAGAGTTGTTCGGCGGTGAGGCTGCGTTCGGTGCTGCCGGCGGTGGGGCGATCGTTTTGCCCCTGATTGTTCTGTGCGCCGCGCACCGTCACTTGCTGAAGCTGGGAGACGCTCTTGGAGAGCTTGGCTTCGACGACGAAGCGGTCTTCGTCGGCCTGTCGCGTGAGGTTTACGGCGAAGGGGGCGTAGCCGATGGCTTTGACCGCGACGCGGTATTGGCCGCCACCGTCAGGAAAGAGCAGTGTGAACTGCCCTTTGTCGTTGGTGGTGCGGCCACGCATGGTGCCGAGTTCGATGGAGGTGACCTCCACGCGGGCGCCGGCGATGGGTTCGCCGTTCGGTCCGTTGACCTTACCGGTAATGATGTCGGTGGTGGAACCGACCTGAGCACGAGCCGCAATGGGCAAACCAAGGAGCGCCAAAGCGCTGCACAGGGCAAAAAAAGTCCGCTTCATGTTTACAAGACGGCTAACCCCCGCGGGACGTTCACCATTATAGAACACGCGCGGTCATATCCAGCCAAGCAATCGCCACCAGAGTAGCCCAAACACCGAAAAGATGCTGAGCGTGACGATGAGGGAGATGAACCCGAGGCGCCACCAATCTTTTTGGCTGAGGTAGCCGGCGCCGAAGTAGATGGGGGAGGTGGTGGTGCCAAAGTGCGTGGTAGCGGCACCGAGGTTGGAGAAATAGGCGAGGAGAATAACGGAGAGGAGCGGTGGCGCACCGGCGGCAAGCAGAACGACAAGAAAAGGTGTGAACATGGCCGAGATGTGTGCGGTGATACTCGCGAAGCCGTAGTGCGCAAAGACGTAAATGGCGAGGAGTGCGGCGAGCGCGGCGGGCCAGTGCCAGCCGGTGGTGTAGGCGGCGGAGGCCTGTGCGAAGCGCGTGGTGAGTCCTGTTTCGCCGAGTGCGGCGGCCATGCGTACGAGGCCACCGTACCAGAGAAAGACATCCCAAGCGGCACGTTCACCGATGATGTCGTCCCAGGTGAGGACGTTAGTGAGAAAGAGCGCGCTCACGCCGACGAGTGCGACGACGGTGTAGTCGAGATGATGCCAGGCAGAGGTGAGCCAAAGACCGGCGACAATCGCGAAGATGGCGAGCATCACTTTTTCGTCGCGCTTCATGGCGCCGAGTCGAATGAGTTCGTCGTTGGCGATGCGCGTGGCGTCTGGAGTGCTGGTGATTTCGGGGGGATAGAGCTTGAAGAGGAGCCAGGGGAGGAAGAGCAGCGCGATGATGGCGGGTACGGATGCGCCGAGTGCCCATGTGCCCCACGAGAGATCCACGTGCGCAATGTCGTGCGCGAACTTGGCGGCGAGGACGTTGGAGACCTGGCCGGTGAGGAAGGCGGCGCAGGCGATAACATCGCACTGATAGACGGCGAAGAGGAGGAAGGCGCCGAGGCGTCGTGCGGTGGGGCCCGGGTGCGAGTCGTACGCTTCGGCGAGCGAGCGGGTGATGGGGAAGATGATCCCACCGGCGCGCGCGGAGTTGGAGGGGAGGAAGGTGGCGAGGAGGACGTCGGTGCCGGCGAGGGCGTAGACGAGTCCGAGCGAGCTTTTGCCGATAGCGCGAATGAAGACGTAGGCGATGCGGCGTCCGAGCCCGGTTTTGAGGACGCCACGGCTCAGAAAGAAGGCGGCGAGAACGAGCCAGACGAGGGGTTCGGAGTATCCGCCGAGTGCTTTTGCGGGGGGGAGGGCGCCCGTGACGGCGATGGTCACGACGCCGAGGAAGACGATGGCGCCGGCCGGAACTGGGCGGAGGATGGATCCGACGATGGTAGCGGCGAAGATGGCGAAGAGTCGCCAGGCTTCGGGGGGCACTCCGGTGGGGGTGCCTGCGGCGAGGATAGCCGCGAGGGTGGCGAGGACGGCAGCCCATCGGAGGAGGGTGTTCATGGGCGCGAATATATAGATAGGAGTGGCGTTTCGCCTTGAGGGCGGGTGTGGCGGGGGCTATTTTCAAGGGGTACGGCGCCGTCGCCAAGTGGTAAGGCAGGAGACTGCAAAT
>JAPLKS010000019.1 GCA_026387915.1 Gemmatimonadota bacterium | reverse complement strand
GGAAATGCCGCTGGCAGCGTTGAGTGCGTGGGCGGCCGCGCAGGCGCCGAGCGTGGGTGCGGTGCGCGAGATTCAGCAGTACCCCGGCGGGTTCAGCAACCTGACGTATTTGATCGCGGCGGACGGTGGCACCTTTGTGGTGCGACGTCCGCCGCGCGGCGTTGGGCCTGGGGTGGCGCACAATATGGCGCGCGAGTTTGGGATTTTGACGGTGCTCGCGACGCGCGGGGTGGCGGCGCCGCGGCCGGTGGCGTTGTGCGAGGACGTGGGGATTGTCGGAGCCCCCTTCTATATAATGGAGCGGGTTGCGGGGACCATTTTGCGCGGGTCGCCCGACCCCGTGCCGGCGCCGGCGGTGATGCGGGGGCTGAGCGAACGGTTTGTGCAGACGTTGGTGAGCATCCACTCCATTGGGCCCGACGATGCGGCGATTGCCGCGTTGGGAAAAGGGGCCGGGTATGTGGCGCGTCAGGTGAGTGGGTGGACCGCGCGATGGGAGAAGAGCCGCACAGAGGATGTGCCCGACATGGAGCGGTTGGCCGGCTGGCTTCTGACGCACCAGCCTGCGGACGCGGGGAGCTGTTTGGTGCACAACGATTTTAAATACGACAATCTGGTGTTGGATACCGCCGATCTCACGCGCGTGGTTGGTGTTCTGGATTGGGAGATGGCGACGCTCGGCGATCCATTGCTGGATGTGGGGACGTCGCTCGGGTATTGGACGGAGGCGAGCGATCCGGCGGAGTTCCGGGCGCTGGGGCTTGGGGCCACGGCGCTGCCTGGGAACTACACGCGTGCGGAACTGTGGGCGCGCTACTTAGAGGTGACGGGACGCTCGTTTGTGCCGATGACGTGGTACAGGGCGTTTGGGGTGTTCAAAGTCGCCGTGATTGCGCAGCAGATTTATGCGCGGCATGTGAAGGGGCTAACAGGGGATGAAAGGTTTGGCAGGTTGGGGAGGGCGGTGAAGTTGTTGGGGGCGTTTGGGGTGGCGGGTACAGAGTAGAGAGCCACAACACGCCCGACCCTTTTGGCGTTAGGGTGGAAAGCCAAGGGTGACTCGAAAAACGCACTCTCTTTAAACATAGCATATGCAGTTTCGCCCTCTCATTGAGCCCGCCATGCTTCCCACCCGCTCGCTCGGCACCCAAGGTCTCACCGTCTCGGCGCTTGGACTCGGCTGCATGTCCATGAACCATGGCTACGGCACGGCGGCCGAGCGCGACGACGTTGAGTCGATTGCCACGATTCATCGCGCGCTTGAGCTGGGGCTGAACTTTTTCGACACGGCCGAGGTGTATGGGCCATACACGAATGAGGAACTGCTCGGGCGGGCGCTCCGCGGACGGCGCAGCGGCGCCATTATTGCCACGAAGTTCGGCTTCTCGTTCGACGGGCCGAAGACTACCGGCACCAATAGTAAACCTGAGCATCTGCGTGCGGCCGTTGAAGGTTCGTTGCAAAGGCTCGGTACCGACCACATCGACCTGCTCTATCAGCATCGCGTCGATCGCGCGGTGCCGATTGAAGAGACCGTTGGCGCTATGGCTGATCTCGTGCGTGAAGGAAAGGTGCGGTATTTGGGGCTCTCCGAGGCCGGTGTGAAGACCATCCGTCGGGCGCACGCCGTGCACCCGATATCTGCGCTGCAAAGCGAGTACTCGCTCTGGGAGCGGAATCTCGAGCCGGAAATTATTCCGCTGCTGCAGGAGCTCGGCATTGGGCTCGTGCCGTTCAGTCCGCTTGGCCGTGGATTTCTGACGGGAACAACAACGCGCGCCGAGGAACTTTCGGAGTCGGATTTCCGCCGCAATAACGACCCGCGGTATCACGGCTCAAACTTCGACGCGAATATGGCGGCCGCCGTGTCGGTGCGTGAGTTTGCGGTGTCGCGCGGTGCGGCGCCTGGGCAGGTGGCGCTGGCGTGGCTCTTACACAAGGGAGCGAACATCGTGCCGATCCCAGGAACGAAGCGTCGGCAGTATCTCGAAGAAAACATCGGCGCCGCGTCGCTTGTGCTGAGTGCGGAGGAGATGACGTTTCTCAATGATGCACTCGCGCCCGAGAAGATTTCGGGAGCACGGTATTTTGCGCACAGTATGGGAATGGTGGATCGGTAGTTTGACCACCGCAGCGAATTGTACGCGACTCCTGCGGTGCGATACTGCGCACTGTTCTCGGTGTTCACTGACATTTTGGAGATAAAGATGTTCTTGCCCCGCAGCTGGAAATTCCGCACGGCACTGCTCTGCCTCGCCGCTGCCCCGTGGCTCCTTGCCGCACAACAAGCCGCGCCGCGCGCCGACCTGATTCTTGTGAATGGTCGCGTGCTCACGGTGGACGCGACCGATCGCGTGGCGCAGGCCGTGGCCCTCGCGGGCAATAAAATCATAGCGGTGGGGACGAACGCCGAGGTGCAGCGGCTGGCCGCGCCAAACGCGCGCCGCATTGATCTTGCGGGGCGCACTGTGACGCCAGGGTTGATTGACGCGCACGCGCACTTCGCGAACGCGGGCACTGCGCGACTCTTTGTTCTCGACCTCGCGTATCCGACGGTGAAGCGCGTGGCCGACATTGTGGCCGCGGTGAAGGCAAAGGCCGCCACACTTCCAAAGGGCGCGTGGATTGAGGGGCAAGGGTGGGACGAGGGGAAGCTCACCGAAAAGCGGATGGTGAGCGCCAAGGATCTCGACGCCGCAGCGCCCGACAACCCGGTGTACCTGACGCAGACCACCGGCCACTACGGCGTGGCGAATAGCCTCGCGCTCAAACTCGGCAACGTCACCAAGGACACGCCGAATCCGCCCGCTGGCACAATAGACCGCAACGCCGACGGCACTCCCACGGGCGTGCTCAAGGAAGGCGCGCAGGGACTTGTGCGTCGGCTTATTCCCGCGCGTAATGCGGGCGACACCGAGCGCGGCATTCGTGACATTGTGAAAGCCTTCAATGCAGAGGGAATGACCGGTGTAAAGGACCCCGGCGTCTCGCCGCAGGCGTGGGACGTATACAAGAAGGTGCAGGCCGACAGTGCGCTCACCGTGCGCGTCTTTGCCCTCTGGCTCGGCGGGCGCAGTGTGGAAGGCGCCAAGCGGATTATTGAGCAACGCGCCGCCACGACGCGCCCGTACGAGAGCACCGGCGACGACCAACTTATTAGTGGCGGCATCAAGCTGTACATTGACGGCTCAGGCGGCGCGCGCACCGCTTGGCTGTACGACGACTGGAACCGAGAGTTCACGGGCGTGGATGTGGGGAACCACGGGTATCCGAGCTCGTCGCCGGATACTGTGCGCATGCTCATCCGCATGTACCACGATGCGGGGATGCACGTATCGACGCACTCGATTGGCGACCAAGGAATTGACTGGGTGATGGACAGTTACGACCAGGCCATGCGCGAGAACCCCAAGCAGGGGCTGCGCCACGGGATTATTCACTCGAACATCCCGAGCGACCACGCGATTGCGCTGATGGCCAAGCTGCAGCACACGTACGACGCGGGGTATCCGGAGCCGAGTGCGACCTTTACGTGGTGGTTGGGTGATACGTACGCCGCGAACTTTGGTGCCGCACGGTCGCCGCGACTCAATCCCTTTGCGACGTTCAAGAGTAAGGGGATTGTGTGGGCGAACGGATCGGACTTTGGCGTCACGCCATTTGCCGCGCGCTATGGCATCTGGGCCGCCGTGGCCCGTGAGCCGCTGCTCGGCGTGTATGGGAGCGACCCGTTTGGGCGGAAGGAGTCGGTGGATGTGAAGACCGCGTTACGCGCGGCGACGCTGTGGGCCGCGCGTCAGCTGTTTCTGGAGACGAAGATTGGTTCGGTGGAAGTGGGCAAGT